>CAZHOC010000155.1:0-8681 GCA_964534295.1 uncultured Bacteroidia bacterium
AGGCGCATCGACAGATGAGTGAGATATATCAAGCACTAGGTCAAAATGAAAAAGCATTGATTCATCTGAAAGCCGCTCAAACTGCCCAAGACAGCTTGAAGATCAATGAACAAGCAGATAGAATTCGATTTGCCGAAGTAAACTATAAGAGCTACAAAAAAGAGTGGGAAAACAAGCAGCTTCTCGATCAGAAAAAAGCTCAGGCAGCCCTGATCCAAGAACAAGAAAGCAATTCTCGTTTTTTGCTAATGGGCTTGATTATGGCTGGAGGCTGCTTGTTTGTGTTAGCTTTTGCCTTTTGGCAAAGCCGTAAAGCAACTCAATTAGCAAAGCATACTGCTAGTGTGAAATCTTCTTTTCTGGCCAATATGAGCCATGAAATTAGAACGCCCATGAACGGCGTATTAGGTATGACTGAGCTAATTGAAAGCACGGTACTAAATCCTGAGCAAAAGGATTATGTTTCGACTATCAAACAAAGTTCAGAAAGTCTGCTAGGGATTATCAATGACATCCTAGACTTTTCAAAAATCGAGAGCGGGAGGATGGAACTTGAGCGAGAGCCTATATTCCTTCGTGGCTTAATCGAAGATACTATTTCCCTTTTTGCCGCTCAGTCTACTTCTAGTGGAGTCGAGCTACTTTATTATATCGATCCTGAATTACCCTATGGGTTCCTAGGGGATGAGCTACGCCTCAAACAGATACTCTCTAACTTGATTTCTAATGCCCTCAAATTTACCAAAGATGGCTACGTTGCCGTAAAGGTTTACTCCCATACCAAGGCTGTAAAAGAGGGGAAGTTTTCGATGGGATTTAGAATTGAGGATACTGGGATAGGGATCCCCCCTGAGAAGCAGGAGGGACTTTTTGATGCCTTTATGCAAGCAGATTCTAGTACTACCCGCAAATACGGTGGCACTGGACTAGGACTGGCAATCTCCAAAAAGCTAGTCAACTTATTTAATGGCAAGATTTGGGTAGAAAGCGAAGAAAATCAAGGTTCTGCTTTTTCCTTTACCATAGAGACAGAAGCTTGTCCACCGCCAGTGGATTTGAATAATATGATTCAATTGCCGGCGGGGCATTCAGTATTTCTTATCTCTGATTTGGAGACGCGAATTGTAATGTTGGAAGATTGGTTCAATGTCCGGCAGATTCAAACCCAATCATTCTCCTCCCTTGGCCAGGTATTAGGGCTAGAACTTCCCGACATTATTGTCTTAGACGATCGTGTGAGAACTGACTGTGATTGGGAAGCATTTAAAAATTGGAAAGGGCATTGCCCGGTAATTTTATTAGTCAATAAGGGAATGGAATTGCCGGATGCGGTGAAATCTAGCGTTCAAAACGTGATGCATAAACCCGTCAAATGCCATAGTATGGGTTTGGCCATGGAAGCCGCCCTTAACTTGAATCAAGGAAAAACAAAACCCAAGCAAAAGTCCTTGAAATCGGATTTGAATAAGCGTTTTGCGAAGCAATACCCGCTAAACATATTGGTAGCCGAAGACAATCTTGTCAATCAAAAGCTAATCATGCGCCTATTAGATAAGCTTGGTTACAAAGCACAGTTGGTATCAAATGGGCAAGACGCGGTCTCTGCGGTCCAACAAGGCAAATTTGATATTGTCTTCATGGATATACATATGCCAATCATGGACGGCTTAGCAGCTACCAGAGAGTTGGTTGATAGCCTGCCAGCAGAACGCTTACCTCAAATTGTGGCTTTGACTGCTAATGCCATGCAGGGAGACAAAGAGAAGTATATTGCTGGGGGTATGAACGCCTACCTTAGCAAGCCTTTCAAGCAAGAAGAAATAAAAAAAGTGCTTAAAGGAATTGCCAAAGCTCAAACACCAGCCTAGTACTTATTCTCCCGGATACTTTAAGCCCCAATCGGCTCTAAAACTATCCATCAGTTTCATCAAACGAAGACTTTCTGACCAAGGCATTACAGGAGACTCTTTCTTGCCCTCGGTCAAGCATTGCATGGCATGTACTGCCTGATATTGGAGACCACTACTCTCATACGGGTAAGGATAATATTCTTCCCTACCGTCGGCATATTCAATTCGTACTTCCGAGGACTTCCAAAATAAGGGTACCACAATTTTGCCCTTGGTACCAACAATCACTGCCTGTTTGGGCGAATCTATTTGCACTCCAGAACTTAAGGTTGCAAAAGCACCATTAGCGTAGCCTAGAAGATAGGCTGATTGCTCATCTACTCCGGTCCGGCCGATATGAGCAGTAGTACTAGCGTGTACCGGATCTTCGCCAAAGATGTGGTAGGCGGTAGCGATTGGATAAATACCTACGTCAAGCATAGCTCCTCCTGCCAAATCAGGGTTTAGCACTCTATGGTCGATGTCATCTGGACCTTTGAAGGCAAAATCTGCTTGTAGTTGTTTAATCTCACCGATCCTTCCTTCGTCTAACCAAGCCTTGATCTGTACCCAAACAGGCAAAAAGCGGGTCCACATGGCTTCCATAAGAAAGACGTTTTTCTCTCTTGCCTTTTCAATCATTTCTGCGGTTTGCTGCGCATTAATCGCTATCGGCTTCTCGCAAAGAACTGCTTTTCCAGCCTCGAGACACATCAGGGTATTGGCATGATGATAGGGATGAGGAGTGGCTATATAGATAATATCTACTTCTGGGTCATTGGCCAAAGCTTCATAACTGGTATGGACGGTTTCAATGCCATATTGCTCAGCAAAAGCTTTGGCCTTGCCTTCAGATCTTGAACCAACAGCCTGCAGTTTTGCATTTGGAACTGTCAACATACCGGAGGCAAACTTCCCGGCAATTTTTCCTGTGGCTAATATGCCCCATCGTATTTTCTCCATGGCGGGAAATTAGGAAAAGCTCCAGAGAAAACCCTATCTTCCCGACACTCAAAATTAAAGGTCCTATGTACGCTACTGAGAAATCACACATCAAGCCACAGATTTGGCTGAGTATTTTCTCCTCTTTTCTTCTTCTTTTTGCTTGCAATAGCCCTAGTGAGGCTGAACTTCAATTGGCCAAAACCGGAAAATGGGAAGCGGTTGCGAGTCAAGACGGTAGTATGCCCGTAGCTCGGCACGAAGCTGCCTTTGTCAAATGCGGAGAAGTATTTGTCCTATTAGGAGGGCGTGGAATTAGACCAGTCAGTATTTATGATCCTAGGGTAGGAGAGTGGCGCGAAGGCAATGCTCCTCCCATCGAGATTCACCATTTTCAGGCGGTCTCTTACCAAAAGAAGGTTTGGATCATGGGAGCCTTAACCGGCGGTTATCCAGGAGAAACGCCAATTGAGCATATCTACACTTACGATCCCCAAAAGGATATTTGGGCCCAAGGAGATTCTATTCCTGCTGACCGTTTGCGCGGTGCGGCTGGTCTCTCCGTATATGAAGACAAATTTTATATCAGCTGTGGGATCAAAGATGGTCACCGTGGAGATCACAAAACTTGGCTAGACGAATATGATCCTGCCACTGGGCAATGGCGTGTATTAGCCGATGCGCCTAGGGCAAGGGATCACTTTCAATCTACGGTCTATCATGATAGCCTATTTGTGGCTGGAGGTAGACGTTCCCGGGCACCGGACTCTACCATGCTATTTCCTGTTGCTGAGATCGATGTATATGATTTCAAGACGGGAGAGTGGTCGACTTTGCCGAACGCTTTACCCACGCTGCGAGCAGGTACTTATAATGCAATTTGGGGCGACGAGTTGTTAGTTCTAGGCGGTGAGTCTCCTGACCAAACTCCTGCCCACAGTGAGGTGGAGGCGCTTAACCTAAAAACCTTTGGTTGGCGCACCCTCGCTAGTATGTTGGAAGGACGCCATGGTACCGGAGCGATTATGCATGAAGGTTATATGTACGTCGCTTCTGGGAGTGGCAATCGGGGTGGTGGACCTGAGCTACAGACTCAAGAGCGTTTTCATTTCCCCTCCGTGGAACGCCATGCCGTATTTACCAATGATGCGGTTGTACTTGGGATATTGCTGGCTGTTTTGGCCTTTGTATTTATCACTGCCAATAGTGAAGTAACCGGCTGGAAGCGCTTTTATGGAATCATTCCACCAATCGTATTGTGTTATTTCATCCCCGCCTTACTCAATTGGCCGCTAAACCTTATCGATCCAGAAACTACGGGCCTCTACAATCCAGTTGCTTCCCGCTATTTACTGCCTGCTTGTCTGGTATTACTTTGTATCAGTATCGACTTCAAGGGACTAATAGGCTTAGGTTCAAAATCTCTGATAATGTTCCTCACTGCCACAGTAGGAATTGTGATAGGCGGTCCAATCGCATTATTTGTGATTGGTAACTTTTTTCCAGGCATTGTTGATGTGGGGGAAGGTGAGGAACTTTGGCGAGGCTTGTCTACCATCGCTGGAAGTTGGATCGGCGGTGGTGCCAATCAGACGGCTATGAAGGAGATTTACGGTGTTTCCGAACGCTTATTCTCTGCCATGGTAGTGGTTGATGTGGTAGTAGCCAATATATGGATGGCTTTCCTTTTAGTGGGAGCAGGACGAACCAAAAAGATTGATAAATGGCTAAGAGCTGATTCCAGTGCTATTGATGATCTCAAAGAGAGAGTCGAGGCCTACAGTGCCAGTATCTCTAAGAATCCAAGCACTACAGATTATTTCAAACTATTGGCTGTTGCTTTTGGTGCTACTGCGGTAGCACATATCGGGAAAGACTGGATCGCGCCAATATTTCAGGAGATAAACAAGGCCTCCATGAGCATTTTGAATGCCGATGGTAGCCTAATGTATCCTAATGGAAAATTGGTAGAATGGGGACTTAGTTCGCTTATGTCTTCCTTCTTCTGGTTGATTGTAATCGCCACGACCATCGGCTTGGTGCTTTCTTTTACACGTGCGCGTCGCCTAGAAGGTGCTGGAGCCTCAAAAATTGCCACTGTCTTTATCTACTTCCTAGTGGCAACCATTGGTATGAAGATGAACATCCTAGAGGTCTACCAAAACCTTGGTGTCTTCTTTGTGGGCTTAATCTGGATGCTGATCCATGTAGGATTGTTATTGACCGTTGCGCGTTTGATTAAGGCACCTTTCTTCTTTGTGGCCGTAGGCAGTCAGGCCAATGTCGGAGGCGCAGCCTCAGCTCCTGTAGTTGCCTCTGCCTTCAGTCCTGCTTTGGCGCCTGTAGGAGCCTTGATGGCAGTATTGGGCTATGCCCTCGGTACCTACGGAGCAATTATTTGTGCCTATCTAATGGAAATGGTCTCTCGAGGCTTTTAACCATTGATCTTTAGCTCTGGTAAACTCAGCAGAAAAATGTAACAGAATAGGCTGATTTACATAGTTTCCTCTCTGCTTATCTCTTAGATTTGCGCGTATGGAACCATTATATCCTCTTCGCTTTCGCACTATTTTTAAAGACAAAATTTGGGGCGGCCAAAAAATCCAAACCATATTGAATAAAGACTTTTCTCCCCTACCTAATTGTGGAGAAACTTGGGAAATTTCTGGGGTTGATGGCAACGTTTCTATCGTTGCTGAAGGTGCTTTAGAAGGTCAATCCCTGAAGCAATTGATACAAAGCTATAAAGGCGAATTGTTGGGTAAATCGGTTTATGATCGCTTTGGCGATTCCTTTCCTTTATTGGTAAAGTTCATCGATGCCAACGCGGACCTATCTATTCAAGTGCATCCAGACGATGCTTTGGCCAAGGAACGCCATAATTCTTTTGGCAAAACTGAAATGTGGTACATCTTTCAAGCTGATGAAGGTTCAAAGTTGATAACTGGCTTCAATCAGGCATTGGACAAAGAAAAGTACCAAGAATATTTTGAAAGCGGTCGTCTGATGGAAATCCTTAATCAGGAAGAAGTCGAAGAGGATGATGTATTCTTTTTACCGGCGGGTAGAGTGCATAACATAGGAAAAGGCTTGCTGCTAGCAGAAATTCAGCAGACCTCTGATATTACCTATCGTATCTACGATTTTGATCGTCGCGATGCAGAAGGGAATCTTCGTGAATTACATGTTGAGCAAGCCTTAGACGCGATTGATTATCAGCACTATGATGAGTATAAAACGCTGTATGAAAAAAGGAAAAATGACAGCGTAGAAATGGTTAAATGCGACTATTTCGTTACAAACCGCCTACATTTTGATCAAGAAGTGAAGCGGGATTATTCGAATTTGGATTCATTTGTGATCCTTGTCTGCGTGGGTGGGGCTTTGAAGATTGAATCTGCTGATAATGAATCAATTAGTTTGGAAAAAGGGGAAGCGATATTGGTGCCAGCCAGTTGTGAATCCTTGAAATTGATACCTGAAGGCGACTTTAAATTGCTAGAGTCATTTGTTCCAGAGGTATGACAAAAATCAGTTAATGATATAAGTAGCATCTAAATAGTTTTTGTATTGGTTTATACTGATGTTGGTAATAAATTTATGAAACATCACACTCCTCTACAAAAATCTTTATGCCCTCGTTTTTAGATAAGCTTATTGATTTTGGAAACACTGACTCAACTTCTTCTGAAAAACGGAAATGGATAAAGTTGAGTAACATCAGTGCGTTGCTTTCCCTGTTAGGATTTTTTGCGCACGGTCTTGTATTCGCTTTTGTCGGGACTTATCATTTGGCTAGTCTCGCCTTTCTTTTGGGCTTTGCTCAATTGGGATTACTCTTTCTTAATAAGCAAAAAATCTATCAGCCTAATTGGTTAGGCTACCAGTTCATTAATGGCTTTTTTATCTTTTACTTCTCAACGGTTATGGGGGATCAAGCCCCTGTTTATTGGTTTTATCTGATTGTATTAAAAACCTCTTTTGTTTATTCATATGGGAAAAGATACCGATGGGTAAAATGGGGACTTATTGCGTTTTTAGGCAGTTTGGTATACGCTGATTTGGGATTAAATATCAGACCATTTGGTACTTATCTGATTCCTCCCCAATACCATGATTTCTTTGTCATTTTTGAGCCTGCTTGCTGTTATGCTTTGCTTCTCCTATTTATCTATTATTTCGTTTCACAGACGCATATTACAAGCAAAAAGCTATCTCGCCAAGCCAAAAAGCTAGCGTCTAAAAACGTAGAGCTAGAACGGCTCAATAATGAACTTGATAAACTTGTATATCACGCTTGGCATGATTTAAGAGCGCCCATTGCCTCAGCTATGGGACTCATCAATTTGGCTAAGGATGAAACCAACCTAGAGGTGATCCAACAATACCTCAATTTGCAGGACAAATCTCTCAAGAAACTCGATAAATTGATTCGAGATCTGCTCGATTACAAAAGAAATAGAGAAGTCGCTGTTAAGTCCCAATCAGTTGATTTTGAGCAAGTGGTAGAAAAAGCAGTGGAAGCCTGCAATAATGAGGAAGCTACTAAGGGGGCAGATGTGCAAGTAATAGTTGATCAAAATGGAGAGTTCTTATCTGACCAGAGTCGTTTGGATATGATCCTAAAGAACCTAATATCTAATGCTATTCGTTACAGCAAGCCCGATCAGCTCAAACCACAAATCAAAGTTGAAATAAAAAGTCTCGGCGACCATGCCAAGATTATCGTAAAAGATCATGGCATAGGCATCAGGAAAGATCTACATGACCGCATTTTTGAAATGTTCTATCGAGCTTCCAATCAAAGTGAAGGCACAGGTTTGGGCTTATATATCGTGAGCGAAACTGCCCAGAAGTTAGGGGGGAATGTAGTGCTTGATTCCGCAGTAGGGGAGGGTAGCACTTTTGAAGTTTCTATTCCTAATCTCGCTCCCACCGATCATTTGATTAATTATCGTCGCCCTGAGAAGCCACTTCCAGCCTTGCCCGAATTTGCCTAATTTTGGGCATGCGAACTGCGGACGTAGTGTTGATAGGGGGAGGATTAGCTGGCCTTGTGTCAGCTTTAGAGTTAGCTCAAAGGGGGCATCAAGTCAGTCTGATTGAGAAAAACCTTTATCCATTTCACAAAGTCTGTGGAGAATATATCTCCAAAGAGACGCTACCTCTATTGTCTCGTTTAGGACTAGATCCCTTTGCTATCGGAGCTCAAGACATTAAGAGACTTAGTCTGAGCTCACCAAAAGGAAGGATTGCCCATACTCAACTCCCCTTAGGTGCTTTTAGCATTAGTCGTTTTCAGTTAGATCATGCCCTGGCTCAATTAAGCGTTGCGCGAGGCGTAAAACTTTACACTCAAACCAAGGTAAACGCAGTGCGATATGAAACCGACTCTCACTATGTGGGCCTTTCAGATGGGAGTGAGATCAAAGCAAAGTTGGTTATCGGTTCCTACGGAAAACGCAGCCACTTGGACCGTGTCTTTAAACGACCCTTCTTTAGCAAACGCTCTCCCTATATTGGGGTCAAATATCACGCAAAGTTAGAATTTCCGGCTGATTTGGTACAGCTACACAACTTTAAAGCGGGCTATTGCGGTATATCCAGAGTGGAGGGAGAAGATCGTGTCAATATTTGTTTTTTGACCAGCCGTGAGCATCTACGGAAGCACAAAAATATCCCAGCGATGATGGCAAGCGTTCTGCATCGCAATCCCGTCCTCAAAAAAGAGCTCGAATCAGCTCAATCCCTATTTGAAAAACCGCTAGTCATCAATGAAATTTCATTTGTACCCAAAGAGTTAGTGGTGGATCACATTCTCATGGCGGGAGATTCTGCTGGTATGATCAT
>CAZHOC010000156.1:0-8661 GCA_964534295.1 uncultured Bacteroidia bacterium
AGGGATCGACCAAGCCTTTGATGATAAGACCTATCAAGAAATGGATAGAGCCCTGATCAAAACCATTGACCCGGGTAAAAATGAGCGTTTAGCAGAGCTAAGAGAAAAAATGCTCGGCCCCTCTAAACCTGAATTCTCCAAATGGGATGTGCGCTATTACAATAACGATCTCAATCCTTCACAAAATGATGCGGTAGAGCGGGCGCTAGAAGCCAAGGATGTCGCCATTATTCACGGCCCTCCAGGTACGGGAAAAACGACTACCCTAGTGGCGGCAATCGCGGAAGTTGTCAGACGAGAAAATCAGGTTTTGGTTTGTGCCTCGAGCAATACTGCGGTCGACCTTTTGACATTACGTTGTCATGAGCAGGGAATTCACGTAGTCCGCATCGGTAATCCAGTGCGGGTGGAGGAGCAATTGCAGGGATTGACTTTGGATGGAGCCATTACCCAGCATCAAGACTATGCGGCGCTGAAAAAAATTCGCCGCGAAGCGGTGCAAATCAAAGAGCAGGCCTTAAAGTTTAAGCGAAATTTTGGGCAAGTAGAGCGGCGCAAACGCCAAGAGCTACTCAAAGAAGCGCGCGAGCTCAAAGATATGGCGCATCGCTTAGAAGATTATATCCTCTTTCAAACGCTTCAAAGAGCACAGGTGGTTACGGCTACCTTGACTGGTGCAGCGAGTAATGTACTCAAAGGCAAGAAGTTTCATACGGTTTTTGTTGATGAAGCAGGCCAGGCCTTAACTCCAGCGGTTTTGATCGCGATGGAAAAAGGCCAAAGAGTAGTTATGGCGGGTGATCATCACCAGCTTCCTCCTACGGTCAAATCTATGCAGGCTGATAAAGGCGGTTTGAGTAAAACGCTTTTCGAGCAGGTGATCGAAACCAAGCCTGAAACTGCGGTGATGCTCAATCGTCAATATCGGATGCATGAGCAAATCATGACTTTCTCGGGCAATCAGTTTTATGGTGGGAAGCTAGAAGCCGATCCGGCGGTGCGTTTTCATGTGCTAGGAGATAATTTTCCGCCCATTGAGTTTGTGGATACAGCTGGCTGCGGCTTTGTCGAGAAGCAAAACCCTCGTTCACTCAGTACCTACAATCCTGAGGAAGGAGATTTACTGCTTAAGCATCTCGCGATCCTTTTCAATCAGATTGAGGCAGAAGTGCCTGAGCGATTGGAGCAGGGCCTGAGTGTGGGATTGATTGCGCCTTATAAAGCGCAGGTACGGGCTCTCGAAAATCAGCTTAACGCCAGCCCGATGCTTTCGACCTATTTACCACATATCAAAGTCAAAACAGTGGACGGCTTTCAAGGGCAGGAGCGGGATGTGATTTACATTAGCTTGACCCGTTCCAATAAGAAAGGAGAGATTGGTTTTTTGAAGGACATCCGTCGGATGAACGTTGCGCTCACGCGGGCCCGCCAGAAGTTGGTGGTAGTCGGAGATAGCGCAACATTAGGCAATCACCCATTCTATGCAGACTTCTTGCAGTATGTAGAGTCCATTGGGGCTTATCGTTCCGCTTGGGAACTGATGGACTAAGTAGATTGGTTGAATTAATGAAGGATTGAATGGTTGAATGAGTGCTTACTGCACTACAATCAACCATTCAATCCTTCACTCAATCAAATATTCCTAAAAGATTGAATCCGAGAAGATGAGATCCTCTTCTTGAATTTCGTTGCCATCGCTAATCAAGACTGAGCGTTCGACAACGGCGCGCAACTCACGGACATTACCCGGCCAATTGTGGTTCATCAAAGCGGTGAGAGTATCACGGCTCAGTGTTTTGACTGGCATTCTGTTGCGATTGCAAAAGTCGTTGAGGAAGTGCTTGGCTAGAATCACCACATCATTGCCACGTTCACGCAGTGGTGGGAGGTGAATCAAAAAGCCTTGCAGGCGATAGTAAAGGTCTTCTCTAAATAGCCCTTGGCGAACGCGTTCCGCCAAGCTCTTGTTAGTCGCGGATAAAACGCGCACATCTAGCTTAATTTCTTTGTTGCTACCCAATCGAGTAATCGTACCTTCTTGTAGTACACGTAGCAACTTTGCTTGTAGGCCGATTTCCATTTCGCCAATCTCATCGAGGAAGATGGTTCCGCCATTGGCTTCCTCAAATTTACCGATCCGGCGACCACTGGCTCCGGTAAAGGCACCCTTTTCGTGGCCAAATAGTTCACTCTCGATCAAATCTGCTGGTATAGCAGCAACATTGACGGGGACAAATGGCTTACGGCGTCGGGGGGAGTTGTAGTGTATGGTATTGGCGATTACTTCTTTACCAGTACCGTTTTCACCGGTTACTAGTACGAGCATATCGTTTTTCTCAACCTTTTGGATGAGCTTGAGCACTTTGAGAATTCCATTACTCTCTCCTACTACAGTCGAGTATTTTTTCTGGCGGTCCAAGATGTCTTCACGCAAAACTTCCACCTCTTTGCGAAGACTAACATTGGAAGATAAGTTTTTGACAGTATTGGTTAGTTCCACTACTGCCTTTTCATTTTTCATGATATAAGAGTTAGCACCGTTGCGATAAGCCTCTAGTACTACCTCTACTTTATCTTGTCCAGATAGAATAATGGTTCCAATCTCTTCATTGTATTTTTTGATGCGCTTGAGAATATCCAAGCCCGTCATATCGGGTAAGTTAAAATCGATGCTGACGATATCGGGATTGAGGTGGAGATTATCAAAAAATTCTCTACCGCTCTTAAATACATGAACGTCATAGCTGTCTCCTTGCTGCTCAAGGGCACGCTGGAGAACTTTGCCAAAGACAAGGTCGTCTTCGATGACGAATACTTTGTTAACAAATTTTCTTTGCATGGTGGAACTCTGATTTAGGTAGGCAATTTAGAGTGCCACTTTAGAAAAAGGAAAGCACAAAGAGGGTGCTTGTTACATCATAAAAAAATAATCGGATATAGAAATTTTTTAACAAAATATAATTCAGCTTACATCTCTCGGGTGAATATTTAGAGATAGGGAAATCTCTATTTCAATGTTTGATCTAGCTATAAGCAGCTTTGTAATAGAGGGGCAAATAGGCCTTTATTTGTAGGACAAAGCGATAAACATTATGTCAATAAATAAATTAGTCCTTGATTTTGATCAGCTAAAAATGTTGTCGGGCGACGATGATGAATTTATGATCGAGATATTAGAGATGATTGCCGATCAGTCGCCAGATATCATAGAGCAGATGGATGATCTCTACGAGAACGCTGATTTCCAGAGCCTCGGGGCGACCGCTCATTTATATAAGTCTACGGTAACCATTTTGGGTAGCGAACCCATGAATGAGCTATTAAAAAACATAGAAAATACCGCTCGCGATCAGGAAGACGCTCAGGCGCTTCTCCCTTTGATGGAGACTTTTCGCAGCAATTGCAACGACATATTGGACCAGGTAAAGGACCAATTGGCAAAATTGAAATAAATAACCTGTGAGCAAAATTGTGGGCGTAAAAGCCTGCAATTTTGTATTTTGAGGCCATGAATACCCTTTGGCTTCCCTATTTAGCATTTCTTTTATCAGCATTTACCTATAGCTGCCAGCCCAGCGAACCAACCGACACAAGTGCGGCCTCAGTCTCCCAAACTACTCCTTCGCTGGAAAGCTCTCTTCCCGCAGCTACAGATTCCTTTGCATACGATATTTTAAACCCCAATCAACGTTTTGACCTGCCTACAGCATTGTTGGAGGTTTCCTCTGTAAGCGTCATTGACGACTCTACTTTGGCCATGGTCCAAGACGAAAGAGGCAGGGTATATCTTTTCAATCAGAATCGGAAAGAAGTAACTCATTTCTGTGATTTTCGTCCTTCTGGTGATTTTGAAGGTATAGAGACCAAAGGTGATACTGCCTTTGTTTTGCGTAGCAATGGCCGAATATATGTGGTGCCCAATTACAATGAGGAAGTGGTAGCCGAACAAGCCATCAAGACATTTTTGACTGAAGAGGACGATGCCGAGGGTTTTGCCTATGATGAAGAAACCAACAGTTTGTTGATTGCATGTAAGGAACCTCCAGTGCTGGGAGTCAAAAGACAGAAAAATCAGCGCGCAATCTATCGTTATGATTTAGATCTTCAGAGCTTACAGCAAACGCCTTTTTTACTTATCGATATGCACCGAGTGCGCAAAAGCTTGCAAGATCAAGCTCAAACCAAAGGCGCAAAAAAATTGGTAGCTGAATTTGAGCCCGAAAAAAAAGGCAGTTTCAAGCCATCTGGTATTGCCGTGCATCCTAAGACCAAGGATATCTATATGATTGCTTCAAATGGCAAATTGTTGATAGTGGTCAATCGTGATGCAGAAGTCTTATATGCTCGTTACCTCCCAAGATCGGTCTTCAGCCAGCCAGAAGGTATCGATTTTGCAGACGATGGTACCCTCTACATTTCTAATGAAGGACGTGATGGAGTTGCCTCCTTATTACGATTTAATCCGCGATTTTGAACCATTTACCCTCTTAAGTTCACTTTCACACCCCATATCTTACCGTTGAGGTTTAATCGCCTATTTTAGCTAGGTCCATTTTGTAGATTTGGTCGATTGTTTCTACCGATACTTCTGAAGAACCCATATTAAATCGACGTACATATGGATTTTCGTTTAGGTCTTTTTAGCCTTCTCTTGTTATTGGGCTTTGGGACTGAACTCAAGGCCGATACACATTCTTCACTTCAATCTGATAAAAAACATATTGCCCTCAACCGGTATGTAGCTTTTTCCAATGAGTGCATCCATCTTATGACAGATGTGCGCGTACGCTTGGAAAGGTTCAACGCTGGGGCAATTGAATATCTCGCCTCCGACGGAGCGAGCCCCCTAAAATTTAAGATCCACGATAAGGTAAAGCATTTTGAGTTTAAAGGGAGCCTCCAAGCTCCTTGTACCTGGATGGAAGGCACCTCTGAGCCTATTGTCAATCTGCAGCACTTATATGAGTCTACCAAAAGCCTCAGTAAGTACATCCCAGAGTCTCAAAAAGTTAAGCTCAATACGACTCGTAATAAGATGCTCTATCTCATGATAGAGTTTCTAGGGGTTTGTGATACCCTTGAGACCTATACGACGCAAGCTCGTTATCGCGATGAACATGAGCTAAAAACAGCTTTTTGGGCCCTAAAAAACTGCGAGCGGATTTATCTAGAGTTTCGTGATCTAACCTTGGCCCTACATGATCAGGTCAATGCAATCGCAGATCCTCCTCCAGTGGAGCTACTGGAGATGCGCGATATCATCGCTCACTCTCGCGAAATTTTAAGAGGGGTTCGCTATGAAAATACGCCTATGATTAGATGGCAGGTCATCCAATTGCAGGCAATGATCAATATGATCGAATCTCAGCCTTCAAGAACGAAGAAAAAACTTCAAGCCATCGGCTTGGATTCTCGCAATAGTCGCAGTGGCTATGAGAACATGATCATTCATGCCCGCTCCATCATCAAGATGGCCAATAGCTACCTCAACTCTGAAAGCTTTGATAAAGATTACTACGCTTACGGTAAAGGTTATTATTATTTCAATAATCAACTCCTAGACGTCTACAATCACCACAAGTATGGGATGCTGGCCTATTACAATCGCTTCTTGAGCTTTTCCGACATCCCTATGGTCAAGATGGTTGAGGAACCACCCTTCTTCCGAGTGATCTATAAGTTTCAGGAGGAAGCCTTGCCCCTGGCCGATAATGAGCCAGAAGTAGAGGAGCCACAAGCTGTAAGCATTGCGCTTTATGCCTATCGCCGCACCAATAATACCGAAAAACCAGCTCCGCAAAAGAGCAATCCGGCTCCTGCTGCAGCCCCTAAACCAACTACTCCAAAGCCGACGCCCTCAATTGCGAGCAAAGTAGAGAATTTAGATACTCAAGCGCCACAGGCTGAAGAAACCATCATTGCTTCCTTAGAAGGAAAGGAAATCATCGCAGAAACCAGCCAGATGACCGCTCCTAGCCCTCAGGTGGAAGAGCCGTCCGAGCCATTAGAGACGACCAATATTGTCAAGATTGAGGATATGAACTCGCCTCCTGCCATTGATAAACCCGAGCCTATGGGCTTCGATTTGCCTGCGGCCAAATATAAAATCTCTAAATCGGCGACCAATCACTTGGTTTTCTTGGTAGATATCTCTTCTTCGATGAACAAGCCAGAGAAGCTTCCCTTGCTGCAAGAGTCGCTGTATGATCTGGTCAAAATGATGCGTCCAGAGGATCACATCACCCTGATCGTATATTCGGGCAAAGCATCAATCATTCTAGAAGCAACTTCTTCCGCTAGAGCCGATTACATTTTGCGTAACCTCTCTACCCTTACGACAGGTGGAAAGACCAATATGGGTAAAGGCCTCAAACTAGCTTACAAATTGGCTCAAGAACACTACGTTCCCGGAGGTAACAATCGCGTGATTCTCGCCTCTGATGGTATGGTCAAAATCAACCGTCGTACCAGCCGTCTAGTCAAGCGTATGGCTTGGGAAGATATTGCGCTGAGTACCTTGCATTTGACCAAAGGTAGTTCACCGAGTGTGAAGGCTAATCTCGAAAGCCTCGCCAAATTAGGTTCTGGTAATTATCACCATGTGCGTCCTGAAAACGCTAAAAAAGTGATGCTAATTGAAGCCACTGCCGTAATGAAGAATTAAGCGTTCAGCGCAGCTGTAAAAAACAAAAGGCATCTCAAATCAATGAGTTGCCTTTTTTTATTTTGTATACTGCTTCGCAGAACGCTTATCTCCTTTATTTGCGGATGCGAGATTCCACTCTTTCGCGCTTCACCAAAGCACCGCTCTCACTGGTTTCCCAGAGCACTCCTTCATCTCCAGAGCGTAGCTCGGCAGCATTGCCCTCATCCGTATCGATATGCATCTCCAGCTTATACTTTTCCGAAACCCGGACGAGTACATTGCCAAAGGTTAGGCTACGATCCTCAGAGGCAACGCGAACCTCAACCAAGTCTTTGTCCTCAACGCCAAAACGATCGGCATCATCAGGCGTCATGTGGATGTGTCTCCAAGCGCAAATCACGCCATTAGGAATTGTTATCTTACCCTTAGGGCCTTCTAGCACGATGCCCGGCGTGTTTGCTACATGTCCTGAAGCGCGAACCGGAGCATCAATACCGAGTACAAATTCATCGGTACGGGAGATTTCCACCTGATCCTTGGAGCGTAAAGGTCCTAAGATACGCACACGCTCAATTTTGTTTTTCGGACCGATCAAAGTGATCCGTTCCTTGGCCGCAAATTGTCCCGGTTGCGAGAGCCATTTGTGGAAGGTCAATTCATGTCCCTCACCAAATAATTTGTCTAGCGTCTCTCTTGTCAAGTGGACATGGCGAGCTGAAATCGCAATCGGAATGGAAGGCGTCTGGTCTTTAACTTGATACTCTTGACGTACTTTGACCGCGGATTGGCGAGCAATCTCAAACTGTTCGTCAGTAGGAATGACCAGCATTTTGCAACGGCTTTGTGGGGTCGAAATATCTGCCAAAACAGTGCGATCGTCCATGTCAGCATCGCGATTGCGATCTTGATCCAGACTAGCTCCTAAGAAATCTAAGCGTTGCGCGACGCGCTCTCTGATCACAGCACTGTTTTCTCCAATCCCACCAGTAAAGACAATAGCGTCAACCCCTCCCAAGATAGCAGCATAAGCCCCGATGTATTTGCGGAGGCGGTGGGTAAAGATTTGGATAGCGGTTCTTGCTTTTTCATCGCCTTCGGCAGAACGCTTTTCCAAATCACGCATATCGTTGGTGCCCGTAAGCCCAATCAGCCCGCTCTCACGATTGAGCAAATTGTCTAAGCCAGCGGCATCTAAGTTTTCTTTTTCTTGTAACAGGGTCAATACGCCCGGGTCAATATCTCCTGAGCGGGTGCCCATTACGAGCCCTTCTAATGGGGTTAGCCCCATGGATGTTTCTACCGAGCGGCCATATTCAATCGCCGAAATACTGGCTCCATTGCCCAAGTGACAGGTGATCAGGCGCAGCTCTGAAAGCGGGAAGCCTAGAAAATCTGCTGCTTTACGCGCTACATAGCTATGACTGGTGCCGTGGAAACCGTATCTACGGATACTATGCTTTTTTTGCAGCTCCAATGGCAAAGCATAGAGTTGGGCTCTACGTGGTAGGGTACGGTGGAAGGCCGTATCAAAGATGGCAAAATGAGGCAAATCCGGCCAAGCTTCCTGAGCCATTTGAATGCCCATGATATTGACAGGATTATGTAAGGGGGCCAGGGGAGTAAGCTCCTCCAGTTTTGTCAAGACTTCCTCATTGATAAGAGTGGGTTCGCCAAATGTTTCCCCACCATGCACGACTCTGTGGCCGATGCCTTGGACTTTGCGTTCGCCTAGGCGGGCCTGCAAAAGCGGAAAAGCGTAACGTAGGGCATCTTCGTGGCTACTTTGCTCGATTGGCTCTGTTGTCTCATCTTCCATTTGCAGATAAGCTTGGCCATTGGTGAGGCCGCTCAGCTGCATCCGAAGCAAACGTTGAGACGTGAGGGTATCGATCAGCTCTACTTTGACGGAAGAGCTGCCACTGTTGATGACTAAAATGTTCATGGTTAGGCGCGTTTATATTTGTTCGAATTGACGCAAAAAGCGGATATCGTTCTGAGAGTAGAGGCGCAGATCC
>CAZHOC010000157.1:0-8653 GCA_964534295.1 uncultured Bacteroidia bacterium
GATATCTCCGTTTAAGATGAGCATCTCAGGTTTGATGCTTTTTAGGTAACGAACGATCTCAAAAGCACGGCAGCCATAGGTGCCGAGATGTAAATCGGAGAGAACGACGATTTCTACTTTTCGTTTTGCCATTTGATCTGTGTTGAAGGAAGAAGAAAGCCCGGCCTTCCCTAGAACCGGGCCCTTCGGAGCTACACAAAGAACGTAGGCGTATATAATTGCCTAAAGACGCTAAGGCGTCTATTTCCTTAACCAAATAAACCTAAACTTGAATCGTAGAGTAAGGCTCGATGCATTGGATTTTTGAGGGCTTTATTTGAAGTAATTCAAAATCTCAAATATTCAACCCATCAAGATTTTCACTACATCCTAAAGGTAGAAAGTGCTTATTATCTGCCTGTTAGGTCCACGAAAAGCTTTCAATATCTTAGTGTTACAGCGGAGTTAAACGATTTTGGGCTAATCGCGACTTATTTTACGCGATTAGCCCAAGTTTGGAACAAAAAAAATCCCTCTCGCTGTTTGGGCGAGAGGGCGTCCGATGGGTATATCGGATACGAACCTATATGATTAGCGGATTACAACTTGCTTGGTTCCAAGCTTGTTGCCACTTCCAACTTTTACGATATAAGTACCAGCAGCTTCGTTAGTCAAGTCGATATCCATTTCGATACGACCAGCCGTTGGCATGATAGCCTGACGAGCTACTTCACGACCCATTACGTCTAGTACGAATACTAGGGCAAGTTCACCTTCCGTCAATTCGTCAACTTGAAGCGTGAAAACACCATTGTTAGGGTTAGGATAAACATTCATGCTAGTCAACTCAACTGCTTTGTCAACAGAAGTTGTCCAAAGAGCGTCGCTTAGGTAACCTAGGCTCCAAAGAGCAGACCATCCAGCCATCCAGTTAGTGTTGTCTTCAGCAAAAGCACCTGGGTAATCTACGTCTTCGAAGAAACCATCAGCAGGCTCATCAGACATAGTAACTACACCCTGAATACCAGAAACGATACGTGGGTCTAGGGTACCCTGAGGATTAGAGAAAGGATCGTTAGTCAATGGGTTAACCATAAGCTCACCAGCAGCGATCAAATTGTTGTCAGCTGCAGCAGCAGAGTCAAGCTTCATTTCTTCTACTGACATAGTCGCACCATTAGGAACGGTATCATTGTTTACGGCGAAGATTCCAGCTAAAGTAGAGTCAGCAACTCCGTACCAGTGGTTGTTTTTGAAAGCAGTCTCACCAGCGAGGAAACGACGGTAAGAGTCAGTGGTTTCACCGTAGTTACGGTTGATACGAACACCGGCGCGGAAGTTACGGAAGATAGAGTTGTGAACCGCAGCAGCACCGTTTGCGCGGAGGTCGATAGCACGGTTAGTTTTACCTTCGTCATCATATACACCGATGAAAGTAGCGTTGAAAAGCTCTAGAGACTGAAGAGGAGTACCGTCTACTGGAGAGTCAGCACCGTCCCACTCACCACCTTTCTCTGCAGAACCGTAGTCAGAAGACTGAAGAACAAACCAGAACTGACCTTTCATACGGTTACCTTGGTCGATGTCGTAAGAGTCATCGTCAACAAAAGCTACGATAGCGTGCTTAACGTCAGCTTTACCACCGAAGAATTCGATTCCGTCATCAGTGTTGTAGATGATTTCTAGGAAATCGATTTCAGTATCGGAACCAACACCACCTAGAGAAAGTCCATTCAATTCGTTGTTAGCGGCAATCTCTTGGCCACAGTGGCGGATAGATACATACTTCAAAGTACCAGAGTCATCAGTATCATCACATCCAGTACCGTCAACATTACCATATACAGTACGAACAGAGTCAGCCTGGGTAACACCAATACCTTCGATGTTTTGTACGTCAGGTACAGTGTTCAAGCAAGCTTTACCAAGGATAACTACACCACCCCATAGACCTGCAGCGCCATTATCAGTTGGAGCGTCAAAGTCCAAATCAACTGAGTCAAGCTCTGAGGTGAAGATGATAGGGTTAGTAACATCACCAACAGCTTCGATTTTTGCACCAGCTTGTACTACTAGTACACCAACATTGTTAGGGTCAGAATCAAAGGCACCTTTGATTACAACACCTGGGTCAATAGTCAAAGTTTGACCTGGCTCAACGTAAACACGTCCGTCTAGGAAATACTGATTGTCAGCAGTCCACGTTTGAGTAGAGATAGGTCCAGAAACAACAACGCGAGGCTTGTTTAAGTCGGTCGTCTGTGCTAGTACGGCAACACTGCTAAGCAGCATTACTAAAGTAAGATACAGGTTTTTCATACCTTGTTAACTTGTGTTGAGAATTGAGTAATCAAATACGATTGTATAGAGAAAAAGAACTTAGCGCAGAGTAACCGATGGGCCTCTGCTATGTTATTTGTCTGTTTTATTTAGTTTGAAACCAACACTCAAAGAGAAGCTACGACCAGTAGTATAAGAGCGGAAAGTATAGTCTTGAACTGGAAGCTCTGTACGTGTTCCATCAGTGCCAATGCTAACACCACCATAGCTCTGCGTAAAGCGGAACTCAGGGTTAAGCAAATTCTGCGCTTGGAAACGTAGGGTAACGTATTTCCCTACATTTTGAGAAACACTAAAGTTGAGTGTCTGTCTTGGTTGCTCATAAACATCAGGTGTACCACGACCACCCACGAGTATCATTCTTGGGCCAAAAACGTTATAGCTCAAGCTTAGACTCGTTTTATCACCGATATAGGCTAACTCTCCATTTACTGCGTAAGGAGACTGGCCAAATAGAGGGCGGTAGGGTTCGCGCGTTGGATCAATTTGGATGATGTCGTTGTATTCAGCCTCAGCGATATCTACTCTGGAATTGATAAGAGAGAGGTTACCGCTTAGTTGTAGTTTTTGTAGTTCATCGGAGATGAAACCAAAGTTTTTACGGAACTCAAATTCTAGACCATAAGCCAAAGCTTGAGGTACGTTTTGGTAAGTGAAGTATTGGTTGGTGGTTGCCGATACAACAACTTTTTGAATGGGATCCTGAAAGTCTTTATAAAAGGCACTTACAGATACCATTTCATTAAGATTGAAATACCACTCCCAACGAATATCACCATTAGTAATAAGGGTGCGACGAAGTTCTGGGTTACCCCATTCTTCATAATCACCATTAAAGGCAAAGGTGATCAGCGGGCTAAACTCACGGAAGCTCGGACGAGCCAAAGTGCGATAGGCTGACACCCGGATATTCATTTTTTCTTTAGGGGTATAAACAAAGGTTGCTGTAGGGAGAATATCTTGTAGATCTAGGCTTGCGGGCTCGAAGTTGGCAGTATCATCAGAGATGATCGTGGCGTCAGTTTCTTCATAGCGTGCACCACCGACAAAGCGAAGTTTATCTTCGATGATCGGCAACTTGAGCATTGCATAAGTACCCAAGATGGCTTGGTCTCCCACATAAGAGTTTTGCGCAATACTACGGTTGATAAGAGATACCCCAGTTTCATATCTAGTGAAAGTCGGGTTGATTACTACAGTGTCTTCAATACCCAAAGCAGGCTCTGTAAACAGATTAGTAGGATCACCATTGTATGGAGCACCACGGAGATTGTATTGGTAACGAATCTCTTCGTAACGGCGGTCCTTGTATGAATAATTAGCACCTACTTTAACCTCCGCTTTCAAACCATTCCATTGCTTGAATGGGATCGAGATATCAACGCGGCCATTGTAAAGCTCCTCGTCCATGGAACGGAAGAAACGTCCAGGTAGACTGTGAGAGGATGGCGCAATTACAAAAGAGGTATCTGTAGTAGTTCCACTAGGGAATTGGTATCCGTTAGTGAAAAAGCGGAAATCAGGCTCCAAAAGACTAGAGGGTACGTATGAGCCGATCCACTCAATCTTGGTTCCGCCTAATTTGTCAATAAGGTGGCTACCGCTAAGTTGGAAAGTATTGACTGCTCTGATGGAAGAGCGAGAACCTTGAGTTTGGTAATATTCAAGTTCCTCAATGTTTTCTGTACGATCAGTAGGAATTGGCAAAGAAACGTCAGAGCTGAGTCCTTCTAGATAAATTGACTCTGTGTTGAGACTCTGATTACGCATGTAGTTAAAACTGAACTTATGGTTCGTAGTCTTATAAGATATCTTTGCTAGGGCACCCCACAGTACATTGTGTGCTCCTCTACGACCGTCCTCATCGAGAAGGCGGAAGTAGGCGAGGCTACGAGATCCAGCAGAAGGAAGCTCATAACGATTTTCTACTAAGTTGTCGTAGTAGCTAAAGTTGTTGCGGTAAGAAATACCCGCTATATAACCAAGCTGACCAGGACCTACTACAGTTTGATTACCGATAGACATCTGGTAACTCTGATTTAGACCGGAATTACCATTGAAAGGTGTAAAGGGAGTAGTAAAGGCCGAGGAAGCGCGATTGATAATGTCTGCTTCTTCTTGATCGAAGACGAAAGTAGAACCAGGAATGCGAATATCATCGGCACGTAAATCAGCTAGATATTGAGGCTCAGCTAGGGTGCCATCATCAAAGCCCATCCATGTGCGACTACCTTCAGTGGTGGTGAGGAAGTCATCGCGAAGACTGGCCTGAGTATTATAACCTTCTGAAGCTGATACACTAAAGGTAAATCTAGTAGGGAAGTCTTTGGTAACAATATTGATCAATCCACCAGAAAAATCGCCTGGCATATCAGGTGTAAAGCTCTTAAGGACTTCTACTTTGTCAATGAGATTAGAAGGGAAGATATCCATCTGTACCCCGTTTTTGTCAGGGTCAAGACCTGGAATCTCTGCGTTGTTGAGCAAGGTCTTTGTATAACGATCACCAAGACCGCGCACATAAACTTGCTTGCCATCAACTACAGTAACTCCTACGATACGAGTCATGCCACCGGCGAGAGTCGCATCACCCGTTCTGGTCATCAGATCGCTAGTAACACCATCAACTGCGACATCTGCCTTCATTTTGCGAAGATCAAAGGCGCCAGAAGTGTTTTTACTAGCCTGGCCAGTAATGACTACTACATCAGCAACTTTGTCAGAAAGCAAAGTTTCATTGTAAACCACATCACCAGCAGCCACTATTACATTGCTAATGGTGTCATTTATGTAGGATGCAAATGAGATGATGAGGGCATAAGTACCGGCAGGAGCTTGAATTGTATAAGTCCCTTCGATATCTGTGTATGCGCCACCGCGAACTTGATCCGCGAGCATCAGCCTGACCGTGGCGCCAGTAACAATTTCTCCTGTAGTAGCAGAAGTTACTTTGCCGCGAATAGTTCCGTTTTGGCCGTATACCCCAGCCGCCGCGAAAACGCAGACAAATAGAATTGAAAATAATTTAGATAGGTTCATTTTAAAAATAGGTTCGTAAACGCTGGCAAAGGTCAGGTGAGAAAATGAACCGTCAGTAAGTTTTGTTTTAACGAATGGTTAAAAAAAACGGGGCCTATGTTACGAATATGTTACGAGCGAGCATTCTCACCTAGCTCCTAACATGATTGCCAAATGAGGCTGACTTACTCTGCGCGGAACTTATAGCCTACTCCTTTCAAGGTCTCGATATAGCCCTCTCCTAAAGCCTTGCGCAGACGTCTGATATGCACGTCGACGGTTCGCTCTTTGATGTAGGAATTGTTCCATACAGATTGGAGAAGTCGTGCGCGTTTGCAAACCTTACCTGCGCGCTGAGCCATATAGTATAGTAGGTCAAACTCTAGACGGGAAAGGGAAATCTCTTCTTTTCCCCTTCGGGCAACGTATGCATTCTTATCTAGCTCCAAATCATGGATTTTGATCACCTCATGCTCAGGTCGAGCAAACTGACTGTCTACCACTGCTTTGAGTCGTGCTTGTAGCGCTCGTGGTTTGATGGGCTTGGAAATGAAGTCGTTACCTCCTGCTTCGAATGCCGCAACCTCTACATATTCCTCTATGCGGGCAGTCAAGAAGATGATGTGCGTCTCTTTTAAGTCCGGTATAGCCCGAAGTTGATAGCAGGTCTCTATACCATCCATCTCGGGCATTGAGATGTCCAATAAGACAATACCTGGCTTAAAGCGTTTAGCTTTTTGTACCGCTTCTTTACCATTGCTGGCGCGGTGAACGTTGTAGCCTTCTTTTTCTAAATTATACTCCAACAGGTCCAGAATATCTGGTTCATCATCTGTTATGAGTACATGTATTTCCTGCATGATTTGAGGAGCTGATATGCCCGAAAATAGCAGGTGATTGGGAATAATGTTTAGGCCTCAATTTAGGGAGGTAATATTTGCCGATTCGGTCCAATGGCCTAAATCAGGGCATATCGGCACTGAGACCTATTGTTAACATAGATGTAACAATCAGATTCTTATGAGATAATGATTTAGTAAAAAAAATATAACCATTCTTAATCTGAGACGCGATCAGAATTAGGGGCAATCCGGACAATTTTACCATTATCTTCATCCGTGAGGAGATACAGCTTGCCATCTGGTGCTTGAGCAACTTTGCGCGCTCGGACTGGATCATCAGCAAACAGCATTTCTAAACTTTTGATCTTTTGTCCCTCTAATCGAATCCGCCAAAGACTACCAGTCGAAAGGCCGGGCACCAGCAAATTTCCCTGCCAAAGTGGGAAGTCCGGTCCATCATAAAAGCACAAACCCGTAGGTGCTACCGTTTGCTTCCAATACCAAATTGGATCGGTGTAGTCTGCCCCTTCTATAAAAGGTGGTTCAAAATCCTCACTGCGATAGCGCCCTGTAGTAATGATCGGCCAACCATAATTCGCCCCCGCCTGCAGCAAATTGATTTCGTCGCCATGTATCGTACCATGCTCACTAAACCAGATCTCCCCCGTACCCGGACGAACACAAATGCCCTGAGCGGCTCGAATACCCATCGCAAATAGTCCCGGCACGGCATCAGGGCCAAAATCAGGATTGTCGTCGGGGATGCTACCGTCATCGTTCAAGCGGTAGATTTTGCCTCGCTTATCCCTTACATCCTGGGCAATGGGAAGAGGAGGACTGTCTATCTCCCTGAATAAGCGTTCACCGACGGTGATATATAACTTGCCATCCTCGCCAAAACACATACCGCCCCCATAGTGAAAGTATTCTCTTGTATATGGGCTGGCTTCTAGGACAGTTTGCGCTTCGCGCAACGCATCGTCGACTAGTTTGGCCCGGATTATCTTAGTGGTCATTCCACCACCTTGCTTAGCGGCATAAGCGAGATAGATAAATTGATTCTGAGCAAAGTCAGGGTGGAGACGGACTTCAAATAAGCCCGAATTATCTCCCCTAAAGCGTACTCTGATGCTATCTACCAAATCCTCGGGCAGATTTTGGATGACGGTCTTTTGCTGAGTTGATAGATTGACCCGCAGTAGATTTCCATCCTTTTCACTGACTAGCGCTTCTTCTGCACTGATAAAATCAATGCTCCAAGGATGATTGAGTCCTTCCATGATTACTTGCTTGACCGGAAAGATTTGGGAAGGGGATGAGCGTTCGGCGAAGCCGCAGCCCAAAACAAACAGACAAATGATCGGCAGGAGCTTATACATGCAAGTAGGCTTGAAAACTAGTGTGAATAGAGGGCTTCAAAATAAGCCAAATATCCAGTTCTCAAGCCTAACTAATTGCTATTTATGAACGATCAACTAATGACTAAATGCATCATGGGTTTTGAATCTCAGGATAATACCTGCGCCAATGTAGGAGTGATGTCTCGCAATGGCTCCCCTGAGGCCAAGGCCTAGATCTGTATTGGGCTTTTCGACATAAAAGTCTAAGCCTACAGGAATGATAAATTTATTGACAAAATCACTGCCGCTCCGAGGATTTACTTCATAGCCATAAGTTTCGCCATAGGCTATCCCAAAACCACTGTAGAATGCGACTCTGCCTTGCCCTTCTCCGCTCTTTTGGATCAGGCCGAACTGCAACTCAAGATTTGTTTGCTTGTTTCGAGCAGGCCCAACTAAGTTTAGTTCTTCCACATAAAAAGTGTTGAAGCGCAGGAAATGCTTTTTCGCGGGATTGTAGTACCCCACTCCTCCATAATAAGCAGGACCTGTTTCGGCAATTTGCATCTTAGCAAGGCCCAAGCCTATCTCTGCGGCGAGGTATTTTTGTTGAGCGAACAAGCCAAGGCTTAAAAGGCTCATCAATAGGATTGAAAGTAATCGTTTCATGAGAATCTTGTTAAGCGTCTGGAAGAAGCTAATATTCTCAATACTAATCACTTAGGACTAAAGTCAGTGGGGGATTTGATTTAATTCCAATGCCCTTGATGCACACCTTGGAAGTCTTGATCCTTAAAGGCTAAGTACTTTTTGATCGCAAAAGTGCTAGAGGGGAAAGCCATGTCCTCATAAGGGATGTCTTCTGGCTTAAATAAGGCTGCCTCTAGGGTCTCAGGCCCGATGTCTAGACTCTCATCTTCCATCTCGGCTAGGTAGAAAAAGTAGATCTGACTGATGCGAGGGATGTTGTAAACTGCGTGGAGGCGGGTGATCTTGATTTTGGCGCCTGATTCTTCTACCGTTTCACGGAACGCTCCCCCTTCTAGGGTTTCACCCATCTCGAGATAACCTGCAGGTAACCCCCAATAGCCCTTGCGGGGTTCAATGGCCCGTCGGCAAAGCAAAATTTTGTCT
>CAZHOC010000158.1:0-7246 GCA_964534295.1 uncultured Bacteroidia bacterium
ACTATTACTCTTTGGCAATTTGATCAAGGAGATCGGGCCTACGACCGAACGCCTGCATAAGGCTGCTTCAGGGCCAATACTCAATACGGCTACTATCTTTTTGGGGCTATGTGTCGGCGCTACGATGGACGCCAACACTTTCTTGGACTACACGACCTTGGCCATCATAGTAGGAGGATTCTTAGCCTTCTGCCTTTCAGTGGCAGGGGGGATACTTGCGGTGAAAGTATACAATCTTTTCGCCCAGAAAAAGATCAATCCCTTGGTCGGAGCGACTGGATTAAGTGCTGTGCCAATGGCTTCACGAGTGGCCAATGAATTAGCGCTCAAAGAAGATCCTTCCAATCATATCCTTCAATACGCGATGGCTTCAAATATCTCTGGTGTAATTGGTTCCGCCATTGCTGCTGGGGTATTGATTGCGGCCTTGGGATAAGAGTAAGGAATAAAAAAAGCCGAGCTGCTTGTATGCTAGCTCGGCTTTTTTTTGATTCTACAAACCTGCCAAAGAATCACCAGTCAGTTTATCAACATTGGCGGTAATCTTTTCGATCTCCCAATCCCACCACTGCATCTCCAGTAATTTCTCAATTTTCTCATCAGGAAATCGCTTCTTGATTTCTTGAGCAGGATTTCCTCCCACGATGCTGTAGGGTGCAACATCTCTGACTACCACTGATTTGGTAGCGATAATGGCCCCATCTCCAATTTTTACGCCAGGCATGATGGTCGCACCATAGCCGATCCACACATCATTGCCAATGACGGTATCTCCTTTAGTGGGGTAGGATTTGCCTTCCATGGCATGTTCCCAGCCATTGCCAAAAATGGCAAAAGGATAGGAGCTAATGGCCTCAGAAAGATGATTCGCCCCATTCATGATAAAAGTTACATCAGACGCAATCATACAAAATTTGCCGATGATCAATTTATCGCCTGTAAAGTCAAAAAGGTATTTGACGTTCTTTTCAAAGTTTTCGACCGTCTCAAAATCATCATAATAAGTGTAGTCCCCTACGATGATATTGGGATTGGTGATCACATTTTTGAGGAAGCAAAGACGATCATAGTTTGCCAAGGGAAACTTAGTGTCTTTATCGGGACCCTTAGGTTTTTCTATACTCATCTTTATTCGTCTGCTGCTGCTTGTAACTCCTGGACATATGCCAAGACTGCAGCAATCTCTGCTTCATTAAGCGTCTCCTCAAAAGCTGGCATCGTTTCTTTGCCCTGTTTGACCAATTGGGTCATCGCATCCAATTCTAGGGTAGACTTGAGCAGAGAAGGAATCTTTTTGGTTTCCTTAGAAGCATCTTTGCCGTGGCAGACCTTACAATTTTTCTTAAACAGTAGGGCTCCGTCTGGGGCATCCTGAAGAGGAGCGTTACTCTGCAAGAGTACAGCAGAAAAAAAGACCAGTAAAAGCGTAATGATTTTGTGCATGCTTTATGATTCTATGATTGTTTCACTCATGGCTTCTCCGGCTATCCATCCACCCGTCCAGGCTGCTTGAAAATTAAAACCGCCTGTGACCGCATCAATATTAAGCATTTCCCCAGCCAACCATAGGCGCTCAAAGCGTTTGGCAGAGAAGCGTTTGAAGTTAATCTCCTTTAATGAAACGCCACCGGCCGTGACAAATTCTTCTTTAAAGGTACTTTTTCCATCTACCTGATAACGCCCTTCACATAGTTCTGTTAGTAGGCGCTTTCTAACGACCTTGGGTAATTCGGCCCATTTCATGCCTTCCGTAACCCCTGCTGTGGAGGCTAAACGTTGCCAGAGGCGGCCTGCTAGAGAATATGGATTGGCTTTGAGGATGGTTTTCTTGGCCCAATCCCGGACACAGTTTTGTAACTGCTCTGCTGCTTGCTCGCGACTCATACTGCCCAACCAATTGACCCAAAGTTCGAATTTGTAGTCTTTGGCGTGCAATTCGCGGGCGCCCCATGCCGAAAGTTTTAAAATGCCCGGTCCACTCAATCCCCAGTGAGTGATCAACAAAGGGCCGTCGGAACTAAGCTTAGTACCGGGTATGCGGAGCTGGGCGTTTGGCACTGATAGACCGGGTAAATCTTGTAAGCGCGCATCCTCAAGGTTAAAGGTAAAGAGCGAGGGTACTGGATCGACCATCTTGAGCCCCATCTTTTCGAGCATCTGCCACATGCGAGGATTGCTTCCAGTCGCCAGCATGAGCCTTGGCGTACTAAACTGCTGATCCTTGCTAGCCAGCAACCAAGGCGATTGAGCGTTCTCCGGAGGAGTGATCTGCTGTATATTGGTCTGTTTTTTTACCGTGATACTGCTGCGCAGAACGCTTGTCTCCAGCGCATCGATAATGCTCTGGGAAGAGTCTGAAATAGGAAACATGCGCCCATCAGCTTCGATCTTAGTCTCCACTCCTCGTTTTTCAAACCACTCGATGGTATCGCCCGAGCAAAATCGGTGAAATGGTCCCCTCAACTCCTTTTGGCCGCGAGGATAAAACTTGACTAGCTCATTGGGTTCGAAGCAGGCATGGGTGAGATTACAGCGTCCTCCCCCCGAGATACGGACCTTGGAAAGAACTTCTTTGCCACGTTCGAGGATCAATACTTTCCAGTCTGGCTGTAGCTCCGCCGCTCTGATAGCTGCAAAAAATCCCGCAGCGCCTCCGCCAACCACTATGATGTCCCAATGCTCGCTCATAGGCCGCAAGATAAAATGAAGCCAGCGGTTTGCAAACCGCTGGCTATCGCATTACAAATCACGGGAAACCGATCGCTACATTTTTTGGGTATCTACTCCCAAAGTCTCCAAGAGCCTCATAGAATTGGCTCTGACATTAGCAGGTGGATTGAGGGAAAGCGACTTTTTGAAAGCTTTAATAGCGGCCTTTTTGTCGCCGGGGGCATTACGTGTAGTTAGGCCTTCGCCATAGCTATCCCAAACATTGGGGTCATTGGGGTTTCGCTCGGTATTAAGTTTAAATATTTCGATGGCTTCGTCTTGACGGTTGGTGTTAAGGAGCTGATAGCCGTAGGTATTGAGCTCTGCATTGCTTGCTGTAGTAAGAGCTGTCTCCATGATCTTTTTGGCTTCTTCCTCTTTGCCATTCATGCCCAACAAAGTCGATTGCGTACTTAGCGTAGTGAAATTTTGCCCGCGGTTGACCGCTTGCTGAGCCCAAGCCAAACCTTCCTCTAGATTAGTTTTGTTCTGAATGCAGTAGTTGGCAGCGGCATTCCAGCCTTGCCAAGTAAAGCCCGGGGTATTGCGTAGCTGATTACGAATACTGGTCAAGGTAACTTCTTCATCAACCGCCACTTTGATCGGGACTTGAAGCTTTTCCCAGTTCAATACAATCGTCGCTTCGTTGCCATTTGGATCAATTAGATCGTAGGTAAGTAACTCTTGGTGAGCGTTCGCCCTAGGCGTAACTTTTACCCGTAGAGCATCTTCATTGGGCTTATAAAAGAAGCTGCCCCAGGAAGTCGAATTATTAGAAAAGATGATGGTCCATTCTTTTTCAGAAGGCAGCATGTGGAGGCCATAAGTACCAGCGGCCAGTTTTTTGCCTTCGATAGAAACCTCTTCAGAAAAAGTAACGACCGTATTGTCATTGGCTCCACAGCGCCACGGGATTTCTCCTTGCTGCAATTCGGCGTTCTCATGCAAGGGAACTATCCCTCCCCATACCTTACGACCTTTGACGGAAGGACGCGAATAAGTGATGGTGATTTGGGCAGGGCCGAGGTTTTGGCTTAGGGTGGCTTGAGGGCTTACTTGAGGGAGGGTAAGCTGCGCTTGAACGCTCAGCCCTAGCATGCAAAAGCATGCGATAAGTAGTGAAATTCGTTTCATAAGAATTGATTTATAGGAATTAATGCTCCCCTCAAATCAAATAGTTTTGTGCTCTCTACTGTAGAGAAAACTTGCGAAAAGGTCTGATTGTCAACCCTTTCGCAAGAATGCCATTGGTCAAAATTGCTGGCTAGCCTATCTGCTGATATAAGTCCTGACACTAGCTGGCATGTCTACAGACTCGCTAGTGATGTCATCTTTTATGGGCATACCAGCACTGATCTTTAGAGGGACAACTCCCGCCCAAACGGCAGCATCTTCATCTTCTGGGTCATCTTTGGGAGGGGCGGAACGTATTTTGGCAGATGCTTCTTCAATATCAAAAGCGACTACTGCGGTTATTTTCATCTCCTTTTCACTAGGAGCTCGACTCTCATCATAACGACCGGGGAGCATTTGCTCCGTTAGTGCCCTTAGGCCACGCTCTTGCTCGCTGGGATCTAATACCCATCGTCCCTTGCCAAAGAGCACCACCGAGCGATAATTAGCCGAATGATGCATAAGCGATCTCGCCAAAACTAGGCCGTCGAGGTGCGTTACCCCAATGGAAGTGGGCGCACCTTCTCCGACCGCATTGATCATACGATTTTTGCGCGCGCCGTGTAGATAAAGGGTATTGCCTATTCTGCCATAAGAGGTCGGAATCACAATTGGATACCCATCAACTAGCACAGCTACATGACACAAAAAGCCGGCATCGAGGACCGCATGGATCGTGGCCTCATCATAATGCGCTCTTTGGGGATTTCGGCGCAATTTTGCCCGATTGGAAATTTTTGCTTGGTTCATTTGATTGCTCTTTAGGCCCCTAATTAATAGCTTTATCGGATGGTTGATCTATGCCGCTTTTGATAAAATTGCTAGTCCGATATGTTGCCATTTGCCCGATTGATCCAAATAGAACCGGAAAGTAAAACTGCCATATACCTCCAAATCGTAAGTCAGCTCATTGCCTTGATTGAAAAGGGAAAATTACAGGCTGGCCAGAGATTGCCGGGCAGTCGCAAGCTGGCAGAAACCCTCAAACTGAATCGCAATACAGTTATCGCAGCCTATGACGAGCTCAACGCTCAAGGTTGGTTGAGCCAGAAAACGGGCAGTGGGACCTATGTTTCAGAGCAAATCCCCCAAGCAGAATTGCAGGAACTGGGTGTTCGCCAAGGGCAGAAACTAAAACTGCCTCCCTTCAATCAAAATCTGGCCATACCCCTGCCTCAGGCTCGGCCCAGCACTCCCTATCAACTCAATGATGGCTTACCCGATATTCGCCTGGCCCCTCTTAAGGAACTTTCTCGAGAATATAGAAGGGTACTAACTCAAAGTGCTTGGCATAGTCGTTTGGAGTATGGCGATCCCCAAGGCAGTGCTTTGCTGAGAGAGCAGTTGGGTCAGTATCTGCATAGTAGTAGGGGCTTACAATTAGCGGCAGAGTCCATTATGATAACTCGAGGGGTCATCATGAGCCTTTTCTTGCTAGCGCAGACCTTAGTAGAAGCTGGTGATGGGGTTTTGGTGGGCGAAACGAGCTATAATACAGCAAGTATGAGTTTTGCTAAGGCTGGAGCGAAACTATATCGAATCCCAGTTGATGAGACCGGAATTGTGGTGGAAGCCATTGAAGAAATCTGTCAAAAACAGAGGATAAAAGCGATTTACGTGGCCTCTCATCATCATCATCCCACTACCGTAAGTCTCAGTCCAGCCAGGCGAATCCAACTCTTAGATCTGGCGCGCCGCTACAATTTCTGGATCATCGAGGACGATTATGACTTCGAGTTTCATTATTCCCGCAATCCAATTTTGCCTATTGCTAGTATGGGGGCGCCTGAACGAGTGATTTATTTGGGCTCTTTTAGTAAAACGCTAGCGCCTGCTTTGCGCATTGGCTATTTGGTGGGGCCAGCAGTCCTCTTAGAAGCCCTTTGTCGCTTGCGACGGATTGTGGATCGGCAGGGCGATCAGATACTAGAAGAGGCTGTAGGTTTGATGATGAAGGAAGGGACGATCCAGCGGCATCTGCGCAAAGCGCTTAATGTGTATCGTTCTCGCAGAGATCACTTTTGTCAACTTTTGCAATCGGAGCTTGGCAAAGAGATTGAATTTCAGCTTCCTGAGGGTGGTTTAGCGGTTTGGGCCCACTTCGTGGAACGCAAGGACCTCCAGACTTTGGTGGCTAAAGCCAAGCAAAAGGGTTTGCACCTTTCTCCCGGAAGCTATTATGATGCGGATCGCCAGCCTACCAATCAGACAAGGCTTGGCTTTGCCTATCACAATGAGCAAGAGTTAGAAGCAGCCTTAGGGATATTGAAAGAGTCATTAGATCGATAAAAGTAAACTCATTATCAGCTTTTTAGCCCTCAACACAACATTGCAGATTTTGTGTCGTTGGTCAAATGGTTATTAACACAACTAATACCTAAACAAACCTAAATTTTTACGATGAAGAAATCTTTTCTTTTGGCACTCACTCTTTTCGCTATCGGTGCCACTGCTTGTATCAACAATTTGGATTGGGTACTTCCTAGAGCGGAGGGTACCTGGGATGTAGATCGCTACATTGCGACGACGGAGATTTCGGGTGATACAATTTCTCAAATCACTTATGACAATGCGGGTACCCTTGTCTTTGCCAAAGATGGGATGGGGACTGCAGACCTAAGTGTACCTGGCAATACTCAAAGCGATCAGGCGATACTTTGGTCATGGGATAAGGAAGCCGGTATCCTTGAAATTGATTGGCAGGATGGAGATGATCCATGGGAGTTTGAAGTAATCGAGCAGGATTTAGACCGTATCTTCCTTCGGAGAACGACTGTCAATGTGATCCTCGGTATTGAAAACCGCAACATTCGCGAAATGGAACTGATCCGCGAATAAGCCCTGTAACAAACGAATATAGTAGCGGCAGTCTCAAAGAGGCTGCCGCTTTTTTTTGTCTCAATAGGTCAACAATTGTAGGCTTTTGAGGCTTAAGTTTGCAGATAAAACAATCAGCATGAAATCATTCAGCCCTTTTTACCTCTGTACTATTTTACTACTACTATTTATTGGCTCTGCCATTGCCTTGAATGCCCAAAATGAAAGTGAAGAACTCAGTGACTGGGAAAGAACTTTTATGCCTGCTATTCAGATGGGCTATGTTGCCCATGGCACTGCCGAACTTTCTGGTGGCCTGATGGTGCAAACCAGTATGGAATACCGAGATATTTCCAATTTTATCTTGAGAGTCAATTACGATGATTTTAATTCGAATATGAACCTGCAATATCCTATCAATCAGGATGTTACTTTTACGGGTAGGACTTCTTTTTCTGAGCTTATTGCTGGCATTGGGTATCGACAGCAATTTGAAAAGCACAATATCACTGCTTATGTCCAGCCAGGTTTTAGGTTTTATGGTTAT
>CAZHOC010000158.1:7279-8626 GCA_964534295.1 uncultured Bacteroidia bacterium
ATCTAGACCTCGATAGCCGCAGAATTGGTATGATTCGCTATAGCCTTGGCTACGAATTTGCGATTGATCCGCGCTTCTTTTTTACGATCGAATTGCTGGCAAGTCAAGTATTTAAGGCCAGAGACTTCTGGACAGAAAATCCTTGGTCCTATGGGGCGACACTGGGCTTTTCAGCGCCGCTCTTTTAGGAAAGCGTTTTGAGTGATAAACTGCCTCAAAATGGGGAGAATCTCTTGATGCGCTTCTTCCCAGAGAAAATGACCCGCTTTGTCGAAGCGAATGATTCTGGCTGGCTCTGGCCAGATGGAGGCGAAGCGTTCGGCGTAGCCGGCCTCTAAAAAACGATCCTGATTGCCCCACAGGATTTGGGCTGGAATATCGGTTAAGCTTTGCCGTTGATCCCAAAGGCTAGCAAACCAATCTTGGGCCTCCAAAAGCGATTTGGCAAAGCCCAATGGAGCCTCGCGTTCGCCGAAGGCAAAAGGAGCCAAATACTGCTTATGCACCGCATGACTTAATTGCTTGCGCTCTGCGAAACCCTGAGGAATGAGAAATCGGGCCGAAAAATTGAACCAGCGGTAAAGGAAAGGGAGTAGGGGAGAGTCGAGGGTTTTGGCCATCTTTTCAAATTGGGCTTCTCCACGGGCTGACCACATCCAACTATTTGCGATGCTAAGACTTTTGATTTTGTCGGGATATTTGAGGGCATAGGCCAGCCCAATCGGTCCACCAAAGTCATGGACGACTAAATGCACCGAGTTAAGACCCATTGATTCAAGCCAGGCCTCAAATCTATTGGCCTGAGCCTGCACGCTATAATCTGCATCTCTAGGCTTGTCCGAAAGACCGAAGCCGAGATGGTCTGGCACGAGTACTCTATAGTCATGCTGAAGATCTGCGATTAAATGCCGATACATAAAGGACCAAGTAGGGGTGCCATGGACCAAAACAATAGCTTCGCCTTGACCTAAGTCCAAATAGTGGATCTGGCCATCAGGATGAGAAAGATACTGCGATGGGAAGGGATAAAGGCTACGATTTAGCCAACTGTGATTGCTCATGTGATTGGTTTTGAGCAAAGCTCGGAAGGCTATTGTTAATAAATCTTGATCTAGATCAAGAAATCAAGGCATCTTCTTACTGCCAGTTTCGTAGGTGGCGGCTAAAGGTCTCTGGCTGCATGGCGAGGTAGGAAGCGATGTATTTGTGAGGGATTTGTTGGAGGAGGTGGCGGCTACGAGACATGAAGGCTTCAAACTTCTCTCCTGCGGAGAACGCCATGATTTCGCGTTGGCGGGTAGCCAAACCTATCAATACTCCCTCTGCAATCAAACGGCCCCAGCGTTC
>CAZHOC010000159.1:0-8622 GCA_964534295.1 uncultured Bacteroidia bacterium
CTCATAAAATCGCTGACCTCTGAGATTGTACTCTGAGCGACTAACAGTACGCTGATAAAGATATTCGGCTACTTCGCCTTCATTCATCAAGGCAATCTGCGGCATATCCTTGCCGGGCTGAGCCTTAACGACCAGTTTATCTACCCAAGCCTGGACTTTGTTGGGGCGAGCTTTCTCCTGCAAGTCAGCGCCAAGGGTAGTGATCCCTTCTACGATCTGCTGGATACCATCATCATTAAGTTGAAAAGGGTAATCAATAGCCCCGCCGCCACCTTCACCACTGCTAGAGCCACCATTGGCTTGGGGAGGTTCACAGGCAAATTGACTCAAAATGAGCAGTGCGCTAATCAAGAAAATTAATGGGGATCGCATGCTAACAGTCTTTCTGAAAAAATGGGTTACAGAATATTAGACGCATTCCTACGCAATAGGTTGGAAGCGCTGATTCAGACCTTGTTAGCAGAGCTAAACACTTGATAATGAGAATTTTTTTTGAGCTATCCAAAACTAAATGGCCCCGGCACAGTTATACTTTCAAATTTCGACATTAAAACTAATACAATGAATGCCACTACAAACGTTTGGTCTATTCCTCAGAAGGAAGTCTTGACTCGTACGCTCAAGGCAATTGCGCATCCTACGCGACTGGCTATCATTGATATGTTGGAAGGCGGTCGTAAGATGACCGTCACCGAGATTTACACCACCTTAGATGCAGACCAGTCTTCGGTTTCTCACCATCTAAGCATCATGCGGGACAGAGGAGTACTTCGCTCTGAGCGTCGCGGCAAGCATATTTACTATTCGCTGCGCCACCAAGCCTATCTCACCTTGTTGGATTGCCTTACCACTATCCACACTCAGCCTGACGCAGCTTAGGCCTTCCTTACTTACATTCGAGCAAAAAGTATCTAGCACTGAAAAAAGAATATTCAGCGCCAAAGGTCCTCATTGTCTCAATACAAAATGCTTTCTACTTAATACTTAGGAGGCAGGACATTTTTGTAGTGTCCGTTAAGTTTGGCGCGGGCCTTGAGGCGCTCGGTCTCTTGAACGATAGGGATAATTCGTTCTAAATGTTCCTGCAAGAAAGCCAGACGATCCAATTCACTATCGATCTTGAGTAGCTCATGCTCTTGCTGGAGGGTGAGCCCTACCTGATGGCCAATTTTGAATGCAGAAATTTCGGCTCGACTGTTGACGACTTTGCGTTGGATGCCCAAGGCGTCGTGCAATTGCTCTAGCTGATCAAAAATGACGGCTTGCAAACCGGTATCGGTTTCATCGAGATTGATCATATAATCAATTTCACCTCCGGGATAAAGCTTGGGCTCAGCTACTTGATGAAATTTATGGATGCGAACCCTACGGACTCCTTTGGTAGTAATGTCCATTTCGCCGCTTGGGTAGAGTTTATCCATACGGAGAAGTTCTACTTCCGTAGCTACTTTACTGACCTTACGATTGATAACTGGGGGGATGCCAAAGGTGATGCCCTCATCGATGCACTCTTGAATGAGCTGGCGATACCTGGGTTCAAAAATGTGCAAGCGCAGCTCTTCGCCAGGGAACACGACTAAACTGAGTGGAAACAGAGGGAGAGAGTTCGGCATTAAGGGTTTTTTTGGAAAACCAGTCTAAGGGGGAAAATGTTCAACTGTTTTAGTCGCTTCATTTACAGGCTGCCAAAATATACTCAAATTTCTCTTTTTCCCCACCCTTTGCGACTGCAAGCTGTGCGTAGAGCATAGCCGTCTCACAATCCTGCGCCTCATACGGACCATCGTGATAATAGTAAAGCGCCAAAACAGTACAAGCCTGCAAAAAGTAATCATGTTCCTGAGGACTCTGGGCTTCAACATCCTCTAACTGATCGATAAGCAGAGTAAAGGCCTCCTTCATTTCGTGCCGCATTTGAAGCTTGCGGGCGCAAATGCCCCACCAGTAATATTGTTCAGGGCTGGGATTTTGTAGGTCTAGGCTTCGCCGAACGCTTGCATGAGCCGCTTCAAACTGCCCCGCGAAGTATTGGATTTTGCCTAGCCAAAGCCAGTTTTCGCTCGAAGCTAAGGCAAAGCTAGCGAGGTAGCGTTCCGCGAAGCGGCTAGCCGCAACATAATCCTCCCGCTTGATCCACCAATCCGTCAAATCCTTATAATGATGCTTTAGAGATGAGCGTTCGGCGACAGCCTCCGCTAAAAATTGCTCTCCTTCGGCATTGCCATTGCGAATCAAATACGCGCCCCAATAGGCTTTGTCTGCTGGAATCCGTTGGTAGGCGGGACTCTCGTGTTGGAAGGTCTCCAACCAGTATTGAGCGGAGTCCCAACGACCAAGATCCGCCCAGGCAAAGGCCTTGAGGCGATAACGGATATTTTGCAAAGAGGCTGGTGCCTGAGAAAACTGATCTAAAGCTTGGAGACAATCGTGATAGTAACCTGCCAAGTACAAGGCACCCGCATAATAAACCCAACTGCGTGCATCTCCACCGGTATAGTAGAGATAGGTCTGATAATCGGTTTGAGCTTTTTCAAACTGATCGATGCGCAAATAAAGCTGGCCGCGATAGCGATAAGCTTCGGCTAAATCAGGATCGAGCTTAAGCGTTTGATTGATAAAGTTGGCCGCTACTTTGAGCTGATTGCGAGCAATGGCGACTTTGGCGAGTCCCAAAATGGCGGGAGCATAATCTGCCTGTATTTCAAGCAGGGCATAAAACTGATTACTTGCTAGCTCATATTGTTGCTGCTGAAAGTAGATGGAAGCGAGTTCCCAGTGGGCTCGGTAAGATTGGGGGAAGCGTTCCATGGCATGGTACCACAAAACCTTGGCCTCTGACTGTAAATGGCCAGATAACCAATAGGCCCGCGCCATCGCCAAGATTTCCTCTTCGGTCTTTAAGTGCGCTTCCTTTTTGATTAGTTGGCTGAGGTATGCTTGGGCCTGAGCCTGGAGTCCTTGGGCTTCGAGGGATTGAAAGATACCGGCTAGGTTAAGAATAGACTGAGGGGCACGTACCAAGCCTTGATGGAAGGATTGGCGGGCCTGCTCCCACTGTTCTAGTTGCAGGTATGCTTTGCCTTGCCAGTAAAACCATAAGTGGCGGTCTTGCTTCGCAGAACGCTGGAGTCCATTTTGGATATCGTGTAAGAGCTTATGCTCACGTGAGTGGTCCAACAAACTTTGCCAATAGTCGGTCGGAATTTGCGCTTGTAGCCCAAAGGGGAGGAGACATAAGAGGATGAAGCTAGTCCTGCTCATATCTATAAGATCGAAAAAAAAGCGGATTCCACATAAAAAGCCCCGCCTCGCAGAGCGAGACAGGACCTTTTATCTGTAAGACAGCGAGTTCTTATTTACCTCCTTGCACCTCACAGAAGTCTGCGAGCTGTTGGATACGAGCGTAAGATGGGTCTACGCCGTAGATTTTTTCGATGAATGGTTTGGCATCTTCACAATGGTAGTTACCATCTTCACCCGTTGGGTTGAAGTTGTACTGAGCCATGATTTCTAGCGCAGTCAAAACCAATTGCTTTTCAGTTTTGCTCATGTCGGCAGGCGCTTTTTCACCGAAAGCAGAGATGATGTCCTCAGCAACAGGCTTGAGGTACCAATCTTGGCTAGTGGTGTCAGCTTTCTCCATAGAGTTAGCGATACGCATGCGGTAGCTATAAGGAGCCGCATAGTCAGCTTTCAAAGCGTTGGTAGCGATGAAAGACTTGTCAGCTTCTTCCCACATCTCTGCATTGTACTGAGCCTTAGCGAGAGAGTAAATAGACTTTAGACTTTCTCTGTCATTATCTCTTTCCTGTTCTACTACCTTGTTGCGGTAATACGCTTCTAGTGGATAGAACTCTTTGGCTTCGGCAGTTTTGGCAGTAGCTTTAGCTGCGATTTCTTTAGACTCTGCCTGCAGAGACTCAACGCTTGCAAGAACCTCTTTGGCTTGATCGGCTAGCTCTTTGGCTTTTTCTGGATCAGTAGCAGCTAGCTCTTTGGCTTTAGCTACAAGATCATTGTACTGATTAACGGCAGCAGCAGCTTCTTTTAGCTTCGCTTTGCTTTCGGCTTTGATTTTTTTGCCTTCGTTGACGATACGCTTAGCGCTTTTTTCATAGCCTTCGGCTATTTCTTGGTAAAGACCAGAACGGTCTTGTCCACGTTCAGCGGCCTTGGCCATTGCTTTTTCGTAGTACTCATTGGCTGCGTCGAGCTTACCTTGGTTGCGAAGGATATCACCATAGGTTTCGAAGTCTTGGCTAATAGTGTACTTCTCTTCGGAACGCTCGAAGTAAGTGTCCATTGCTTTGAGGGCTTTGTCGCCTTCACCAAGCTCATTGTAAGCCATACCACGGAGACGCTGCATTACTCGCGTGCTTTCACCTTCTTTTTCGATGGCATCAATCTCTGCTAGCATCTCTTCATAATCTTCGGTCAAGAAGAGGAATGAAGCGTAGCGGATACGGGCTTTCAAGTCAGACTGAGCGAGATCAACATATTTTTTCATGTCGTTACGCGCTCTAGCGTACTTGTTATCCTGATTCGAAATAAAAAAGAGCTCAGCACGAATGCGATAAGCAGGGCCGTAATTAGGATCAAGCTTAATGGCTTCAGATACATTATCTGCTCCCTCTTGGTATTTACCTTCTTCGTAATAAAGCTCAGCAAGAGATACGTAAGCAGGTACGTATTCAGGATCTTTTTGCTTCGCTTTTTCGAACTCTTCGATAGCGAGTTCAGGTACTCCTTGAGCTTTGTAATAATCACCCAAGAGGATGTAGGTCAAAGGTAGTTCTGGCTCTTTATCACGGATTTGATAAAGGATTACTTTAGCCTGCTGAATTTCAGCGGTACCACCTGTCAAATACGCCTTAGCGATTTCAAATTCGGCATCAGTGTTTTTGCCTTTTGTGAAAGTCATGGCGTTGGTCAGGCTTTCGTTGGCAGCAGCGTTGTTGCCTTCGTTTAGTTGCAATAGACCCATACCAGCATGGTTGTAAGGACTCTTGCTCTTGGCTTTTAGGCCAGCCTGAAAATTTTGTTGAGCTGTCGCAAAATCGTTTTGCTGGAAGCTCACGATCCCTAACCAGTAATAGACTTGGTCTAAGTTCTTAGGTTTGGTAGGAATGAGTTTGCTTAACTCTGCTTTGGCTTCTTCAAGTCGCTCGTTCTCGATCAACTCACGTTGAGGCGTCAGATCGACTTGTGCTACGGCCTCACTGCCGAACCAAAACAGGCAAGTAAGGATCACAAAAACACGCTGTAACATAGTCTTAGATAGTTTGAATTAACTTATTCAAGGTTTAAAATGATGAGTATCTAGTGCTAAGAACAAAGAGGCTGATGTTATCAATTCTCTTGATGGTATTCCTTATTCTTATCGTTCAATACTCCATTCTTTCTACTCTTTACTCTTTTGACATAAACGTATGGCTTGAAGTCTCACACGTTAACACTTTGTTAAACTTCTCAAGAAAAAAGCCCGCTTATCTAGTTTGTTTAATGTCTTCTGCCCCTTCTTTGGGCGGAAAAGTTACTCGACGAGGGATTGTGTGTGCGGTGGAAAGCCCCGACTTATGAATCGCTCGTTGCCCACGTGGTCCATCAAGGAAGGAGACAAAACCTGTCCCAACCAGATGGCGCTCTTCCCGCAAAATCGTCTTGATGGGGCGAGCCAGTGGATAACATTCGTCGTATAAAAATGCCTGATAGGGACCATAATGTTCCTTATCGTAGCCACATATTGTTTCTTTATTGGGATCTCTACCTAGCCTTAAGATTTTAGTGCCTTCTAATAAGGCCACCATTTCTGGATCGTCACGATCACTCACCCAGCCATAACCAACAATCCCCAAAGCTCGCTCCTGCGTCTTGACGTAGTCAAACAAGGCATTGGTAGGCGTCTTGGCATATCGATTAGTCAAAAGGGGCCTTCCTTGCATGATGCTATCCTGCAGATAACGAACGGTGCTACTTTCAGCATGCTCAAACACGGCTACAATTTCGCCTTCTGGCGCTTCCGGATCTAATTCTTGCCAGCTTTTGATTTTGCCTGAAAGGACATCAAGCATCTGAGCGTGGCTAAGCTTGCGCACCGGATTGTTTGGATGGACGATCAAAATGATCCCATCAATCAATATCGTAGCATATGTTGGGTTGATGTTACGTCTAAGTAATACCGCTGTCTCCTCCTCAGTCAACTCGCGACTCCCTATCGCTAAGCGAATGGTGTCATTGGTGAGCATTTCTCGGATAGCTTGCTCGCCAGGGTAGTATCGGGGAAAGACTTTTGCGTTGGGGTATAGGGCTTCGAAGACGGCAATCTCCGCTTCGATGATGGGTTTGAGGGTTTCGTCTACGCTGATGATGGCAGTTCCGATGGTGGAAGTCTGCTCTGCCAAGGGCACTTCTTCAGGAGATATTGTCGGAGATTCCGCCTGACTTTTGGCTTGCGGCGCTGGTGCACAGCCCCAGAGAAGCTGTAAACATATCCCAACAATGATAGTGCGCGTTAATTCTTTCATGACGAAAACCCGTAATACGGCCAGCAAAGATAATATATTTTCAGATTTATTACGTCTGGGCATTGACAATCTGGTATTTAATACCGGACTCTCCCTGACATATTTTCATTGCTAAGATGGCTTTGCTGCACAAATTCCATAAATAAGTGAAAATTAATCCAAGTACGAGTATCTGCTTTTTCTCGCAATTTAGCCCATGATCTAACACTGATAGGAAATTTATGCTTACAAAAAGTTTAATTGTAAGAGTCTTTTAAAGCGGTGAAAACAACCGTTTGGGTAGGAAAATTGACGTTTGAACCTTGATCCCCTAACAATTGGACTACAAATACGCATCATTATATGCTGGGGCAATTTCTAATTACCTGGCCCATCTTTTCTGAATAACCTGAATATGCGCTTTTTTTTATTGTCGGGGCTGATTCTCCACCTTTGGGGGGGAGCGCTTATGCCAGACCTTCAGGCTAGCCCTATCAGCAATAAACCCGACTTAAGCTTTTCCGTAAGCTCGCCTTGTTTATATTCTAATACCGTCTTCGAGGACAATACCTTATTGCGTTCGGGTCAAATCCGTCGTCGCATTTGGTCATTTGGTGATGGCTCTGCCCCTGTCGAAGGAGCTCGCACTGAACATACATTTACGCGTGAAGGGACTTATTTGGTGAGTCTTAGTCTCACTATGGATGATGGCGAAACCTACCGCCTAAGCAAAAAAGTGGAAATCCATCAGCCACCACAGGCTCCGCTACCTTATGCGACCCAAATTTGTTCTGGCAAACCCGTTCAGCTACAGACTAATCAACCTCCTAGCAACCAGCAGATCGTTTGGTATCAGCAAGCAGAAGGGGGAGATGTGATTTTTACCGGTACTAGATTGACCCTACCCGCTCTAGATCAGTCTCAATCTTTTTTTCTGGCTAGTCGAGATCAAAATAGCTGTGAAAGCAAAAGAGTAAATATTCAAGCTCAGGTCTTTCCTCCTAACCAAACTCGTTTGGTGCAATATCCAGAGCAGCCTAGTCTACCAGTGGCAGAGGTGAGTTTTGGAATTGAATCTACCTTGCCCATCCATCAATGGGTTTGGAATTTTGGGGATGGAGAGAGTGCTAGCGTAGCTGCTCCTACGCATGAATACCGCTATCCGGGTAAATATGAGGTAAGCGTCAGCATCGTTGACGAAAATGGTTGTAAAGAGACGCTTCGCAAAACGCTCAACGTAAGCAAAAAGAGTGGAGTGGAGATCCCAACTGCATTTTCACCCAACAATGATGGGGTCAATGACTTCTTTCAAATCAAATATCATGATTTGAGCGACTTCCAAATAGAAGTGTTTGACCTAAAAGGTAATCGGGTATTCTACACCGAGGATCCCAATTTTAAGTGGGATGGAGCGGATACTGAAGGTAAGCGTTTACCGGAGGGGGAATATAGCTTCGTGCTCCGTGCCCTAGACGGAGAAGGAGTCCTCATCGCAGAAAAGAGGACTTTGATCCTGATCTATTGAGCCTAGAACCAATCAATTTCAAAGCTAAATCGATAAAACGAAATCCTGATGGCATGATCAGCCGCTGGCTCATCTTCCTCGATTTCGCGTAAGTCAGTATCCATCGGAGACTCACTTACTTCCGACCAATTGACCGGAATTGGTTTCATCGGCGCTTCAACACTGGTACAAGCCGTCAAAAGACTCATCGCCAATAACAATATCAAGAGTAAATGTTTGTGCATAGTGTCAAAATCCAACAAACGAATAAGCGCAAAAGTACTACGCTTTCTCTATAGAAGCATACGGATCCCATTTGGTTGCAATCCCTCCCAATAATTTTGCGTTTTTTTTCGTATTAAGTTATCGGGAAGAATTGCGTATTTTTGTCCCCGTAACCCTAAGCATGAATTATGCGACTATTCACACTGCTTTTTCTTTCTCTCTTTTTACTCCAACCAGCCTTTGCCGGCGGAGAAAAAAAGAAGGGCGGAGATAAAGACAAAAACAAAGACCAATACTACAAATACGAAAGAGAAGATGTCTCTTCGTATCGCGATCGCCGCGAATTCGAAATGCCCGAACCTCCCGAGGTCGAAGTGGTAGAATTTGAAG
>CAZHOC010000160.1:0-8580 GCA_964534295.1 uncultured Bacteroidia bacterium
GGCGCCCATCAATTGACCGTTACGGCCCAAGGCTCCACTTGTCCCAGTGTGGTCGAGCCTATACTATTTCAAGTCCTTCCTGACCGTCCCAATATCGATACTTTGGGCAGCTTTTTTTGCGAGGGAGATTTGGTCAATGTGCCCATTACTCATAACCAATGCCCCGACAATGGGGAGTTTTATTTGATCTTCTGGGATTTTCAAAATGATCCCAGCCTGGTCGATACCTTTTACACCCCAGGACTGCAATCATTTGTTTACACCTTGACCGATGCTGAGGCTTGCGCCGCGACTCAGAGCACCTTTACGAGAGAAATTCGCGTTTATGCCGTCAATGATTGTTTTGATTGGAACGATCCCCAAAATACCAGTTGGAAAGCTACGGCTATCAACTTATTGCTTGCACCTCACCCTCAGTTCGATTTTTGTCCCGGGCCTTGCTCCGTCTTCGGCTGTCCTGTGGGCTCAGGAGGCCCTCTTTGTTGGCCCGATGATTCATTGGTTTGCTTTACCAATCAATCCTGTCCGGATTTCTTTTTTAGTCCGCTCACCTATCAATGGGATTTTGGAGACCCTACTTCTGGCGTAGCAAATACTAGCACGCAGACCTCTCCATCACACGTTTTTACGGGGCCGGGCATCTATAATGTAAGCCTTACTGCCACCAATGCAGATTGTGGGAGCCGTACGATCACTGTCCCAGTAGAATTAATCGAGCGCCCTCAGGCGCAATTTGATGTTTTCCCTGATTCGGGATGTGCCCCGCTTGCGGTAACGATCATCAATAATTCGACCCCAGCCGGTCAATTGCAATACAATTGGATTATCCAACCTCCAGGAAGTGGCTACCAATATGTCAATGGCACTGATTCTACGAGTGAAACACCTGAGATTATTTTTACTCAGCCGGGAGTATGTATTATCGAGTTGGAGGTGAGCAATGCCTGTGGTAGCTCCTCTTTCATTGATACCGTCAATGTCTTTGATAGACCCACTGCAAGCATTGATTTGATCCCTGATACCTGTAGCTATTTTGGCTGGAATCCGAGTGTGAGTCTTAATCTCAATGGCTTGCCTTTGGACAGTGTAGCCTGGGATTTTGGCCCCAATGCCAATCCCCCTTCTTCCAATCAACTCAATCCGGGTAATGTCTTTTTTACCCCTAATGCTAGCAATAGCCAAACGATCTATTTCTACGCTGAAAACTTTTGTGGTCCTATCAGAGATAGCTTGACTTTCAATCACTTCGATCGCATCAATCTATCCGGAGGGCAAGATACGACCCTATGTTTGGGAGATAGCGCTTATTGTCTGGTTCCCAATATCACGGGAGGCTTTTGGACCTTCAACGGCATGACCGATTCGGCTTTTTGCTTTGATCCCCTCATTCCTGACACCTTCGAAGTCTACTATCAGATAGACTCCTTTGCTTGTACCTTTTTTGACACGGTGCAAATCATCGTGAGTGATCCACCAATCGTAGACGCAGGAGCGGATGTGAGCGTTTGCCCAGATGATACACTACTCTTAAGTCCTGCAACTGGCGGTGGCCTTTGGAGCGGACCATGGTTAGTCAATGATAGTCTGATCGTGGCAGATTCGGCCGGTGTTTACACCCTTTATTATTGCTTTAGCGATACGACTTCCAATTGTGGCAATTGCGATTCTCTGGAGCTTACGGTCTTTCCGAGACATAGTGTGGATGCTGGACCTGATTTGAGCTTTTGTCTCGCTAATGTCGATGAAGCTTTACCTACGCCCATCCCAAGCGGAGGAACATGGGCAGGCGTTGGGGTGACAAACCCCACTTTAGGACTTTTTAATCCATCCTTAGTAGGTCTTGGTTTGCACACCGTCTTTTATACTGATACCAATGCCAATGGCTGTATCGCGCAAGATTCCCTCATTGTCAATGTGATCCCGATTACGCCAGCCGATGCGGGGGAGGACACTACGCTTTGTCGCAATGGGGCTTTGTTTCCGCTGAGCGGAACGGGTGATTGGAGCAGTAGTGCTCCTGGCTTTATTGCGCCTGCCAGTTTCGATCCCTCTGTCGCGAGTGGCACTTTCGACTTGATCTACACCCTATTTGCGGGCACAAGTTGCGAGGATCGCGACACCCTACAAATTACTGTCGTAGATACCGCTTTAGTAGATGCTGGGCCAAATTTAGACGTATGTGTGGATACTAGCTCTTTTGTACTAGTAGGCGCCAGTCCTGCTGGTGGCACTTGGGCCGGTAATGGTATCATTGATCCGGCCACAGGCTTATTTGACCCCTCACTTGTTCCAGTCAACCAAAGTACTGTCCTGAGTTATACCTATACTGATCCCGCTACGGATTGTCAAAGTCTTGATCTTCGCACTATCACTATTAGGCCTCTACCTGCAGTGAACGCTGGGCCGGATACCCTGTATTGCCTTGTGCCAGCGCCCCAATTACTACCAACCCCTTCTCCTGCTGGCGGTATTTGGAGCGGCCCTGGACTACTCAATGCTAATACTGGCCTTATCGATCCACTCGCCATTGGTGTAAACGTAGTGAATTTTGTTTATACCTATCAAGATGGCTTCCTCTGTAGCAATACTGATACCGTTCAGGTTACGATTGCCAGCCCTGATATCGCCGATGTGGGCCTTAATGATACCAGTATTTGTGTCAATGATTTGGCTTTTGCTTTGACCAGTTTTTCTCCAGCCGGAGGCGATTGGTTTGGAGCAGGTTTTGTCGCCCCTAACTCTTATGATCCTGCTCAGGCAGGGGTAGGTGTTGATACCCTGGTGTATTGTGTCGGAAGTAACACCTGTCGGACTTGTGATACAGTTTTAGTCAATGTACAGGCCATACCTGCGGTAAACGCTGGTATCTATGCTAATGTCTGTCAGCTGAGTGATTCGGTCTTGCTTAACCAAGGCGCGCCTGTTGGCGGGGCTTGGTCCGGTCCTCAAGTGGTTCAGGTCGGGACAGATTACTATTTCCTACCTATAGTAACAGGGATCAGTAATTTGACTTATACCTATACAGATCCGATTACTAATTGTAGCAACAGTGCCAGCACTAGCATTGAGGTGGATAGCCTCCCAATGGTGCTCATCGCCGGAGATAGTACCTACTGTCTGACTCCCTTGGACCAGGCGCTGCCTGCTGTCAATCTTGGCCCTGGCCAATGGACAGGCCCCGGACTCATCAATGCGACCACTGGTATATTCAATCCTACCACTACGGGAACTGGTAGTTTTCCTTTTATTTATGAATTTATCGATGGCAACGGCTGTAGTGATAGGGATACGACTATAATCACCGTGATAGAGCCGGACTCTGTGTCAGCTGGACCCAATGATACTGTCTGTATCAATAATGGAGCCTTTACCATCGTTGGCTTCTTCCCCGCTCCCCCCAATGGTTTTTGGAGTGGCAGTGGGATTACAGACCCTACCAACGGCATTTTTGATCCAGTGCAAGCGGGAGTCGGTTTGGATACGCTGATTTACTGTGTGGGCGCAGGCTCTTGTTTGGTATGCGATACTACTACCATATTGGTAGAACCTATACCTCCGGTAACTGCTTTGCCGGATAGTATGTGTATCTCGGATCCCGCCATTAGCTTGGATGATAATGGCTTAGCCTTTGGGCTAGTCGCTCCCGGTGTCTGGACCGGACCCTTTGTCAACCAAGTTGGTCCCAATAGCTATACTTTTGGTCCTGCACCTGTAGGGACTTATACCCTCATTTTTAGCTATATCGATAGTCTCAATACCCAAGGTTGTATCAATGCGGATACCACGGTAGTACGAGTGGATTCTTTGCCGGTAGCGAGTATTGCGCCTCTGGCGAACGCTTGTGTCGGGGATAATATCAACTTTACAAATCTTTCTACTGACGCCATCAACTTTTTATGGGATTTTGGGGTTAGCCCAGCGCAAACGTCGACTCAATTTGCCCCAAGCTTTGCCTATGCTGATACAGGTTCCTACACCATTACACTTATTGCGATCTCAGCGGTAGGCTGCGCTGATACGACGACACAAACGATCTTTATTTCAGAACCGCCAGAACCGCTATTCAATAGTAGCGTCGATACAGCCTGTGCGATGCCGACCCCCATTCCGGGATTGATAGGTGTAGGGGCTGATTTTACTGATTTAAGCAATCCTGCAGGAGGCACCTTCTTCTGGGATTATGGCGGTGGTGTGGATATCAACGGTAATACGAGCAGTACTAACCCAACTGTGCCTACGATCTACTTTGGCCAAGGCACAGATGATACCACCTATACAGTTAGCTTGACCATCAGTAACTACTGCGATACCATCACCTTTAGCCGTACGATTACGGTTCAGCCCCTCCCACAAGTACTGTTTGGACCAAATCAAAGCACGGGTTGTTCTCCTTTCTGTGTTGATTTCAACAATGCAAGTTTAGGCAATGCGACCGCTTTTGCTTGGTATGCTGACGGTGTATTGTTTTCCAACGATAGCATCCCACCCCAGCAATGCTACTTCTACCAAGGTCTGGGTGATACGACCTTTACCATTAGGCTTATCGCGCAAAATGCTTGTGGAGCTGATACGGCTGAACATATTATCACCGTACTACCCAATGATGTCGATGCCTTCTTTAATGTGGATCAAACGCAAGGCTGTGCACCCTTTACCATTACGGTAAGCAATCTTTCTGGGGCACCTTTTTCGGCCTTTAGCTTTGGCGACAATAGTGGTTCGCCTATCTCTCAAGATACGGTTAGCCACACCTATTTCCAGCCAGGTACTTATTGGTTAGAGCATTACGCCAATAACAATTGTAGTGCAGATACCGATAGTGTACTAATCACTGTCTTTGCGTTCCCCGATGTAGGGGTAAACCCACAAGATACCAGCGTCTGTATTGATGCCCTCGTGACTTGGGCCGATACTACTGATCCTGCTAATAAAGTGGGTTATCAATGGAGTATGGGCAATGGAGATACGCTTAGCATGATCAGCCCTACTTATGCCTACGATAGCGCGGGGACTTATGAGTTGATATTGGCGGTCAGTTCGACTGTTACGGGCTGTACGGCAAGAGATACTGCCAGCGTAACGGTTACCCCTGATCCTCTGGCTATCTTTACGCCTTCGGTGATGAGTGGCTGTGTGCCCTTGAGTGTCGCCTTCGCCAACGGTTCTCCTCCAGGTCTAACTTTTAATTGGGACTTTGGCGATGGCAACTTTTCTAATGTAGCTAACCCCTCTCACGTTTATACCCAAGCGGGTACTTATACGGTAACAATGACAAGCTTTGATAATCTAGCTTGTGATGCGGATACCAGTATAACGATCATCGTACACCCTCAGCCCGTGAGTGCTTTCTCTTATGTCTTGGATGATAGTTGTGGGGCACCTGCGACGGCAAGCTTTACCAATCTATCCAGCGGTACTCCTATTGCCTATCATTGGGACTTTGATACGGGTAATATGGCTGATACGAGCAATCTCACTACGCCAAGCTTTACCTATAATCAGCCTGGTATCTATAATGTGAGTTTGGTCAGCCAAACGGCTTTTGGGTGTCAGGACATTGCTTTTGATGTGGTAACGGTCTATCCTCAGCCCATCGCCCAGATTGGCGTCGATACCCTCCGTGGATGTGTGCCCTTCAATGTCAACTTTGACGATCTCTCCCAATTCAATAACAATCGTCGCTGGTTGGTGGATGGAAATTTAATTACGAATGCCAACTTTAGTTATACTTTCCAAGTGCCAGATACCACTTATTGGGTGGTGTTAGAGGTAGATACTGGCGGCGTTTGCTTTGATGTCGATAGTATCTTGATTGAAACAGCCAGTAATCCGCTGAGTCTTTGGAGCTTTGATCCCTCATTTAGCTGTGGAGCGCCTAGCTTGTTGAGCTTTAGTGATTCGAGCCAATCGACTCTACCTTTGACTTATGAATGGCAGTTTGCCGATGGCTCTGCGCCCTCTGTTTTGGCGAGTCCCAACCATGTTTTTGCTACCACTGGTAATTATCCCGTAAGCCAAATCGTGACCAATAGCTTTGGTTGTCAGGATAGTCTCACGCAGATCGTGCCCATTTACCCGCAAGCGGAGGCCGATTTTGTAGCACAGCCCGAGCGTGGTTGCGCGCCCTTGACGGTGCAGTTTAGCAATCAATCGACTGGCTACAGCAATGTGCAATGGGACTTTGGCGATGGTTCAATAGGAGCAACGATAGATAACCCAACCCATATTTATCCTTTCCCGGATAGTAGCTTTGTGGTGCAGATGATTGTGGATACGGCTGGGGTTTGTGCCGATACGATGAGGCTGAGCATTGAGACTGGCAGCAATCCGACGGCGGATTTTATCATCCAGCCTTATGATTCTTGTGGGCCAACGAGGGTGCAGTTTACAGATGCTTCTTCGACCACCAATCCACCCTTGGCTTATTTCTGGGACTTTGGCAATGCTAGCAATTCTACCCAGCAAAGCCCAGAAGGGATTTATGCCCAAGCCGGTACTTATGAGGTGCAGTTGACGGTAACCAATGACTTTGGCTGTGAAGACAGCTTTGAGAAGAGTTTGACCATTTTCCCGGCGGTGAACGCTATGTTTGACCTCAGCGAGACCTTGATTTGTGCGGGGCAAAGCATACAGTTTAGCAATCAATCTACTGGTGCCAATGAGTACCTCTGGCTCATCGGTAATCGCAGCTTTAGTGAAGCGAATCCCTTTGTGGCTTTCTCGGAAGAGGGGCTATTTCCAGTACGACTGATTGTGAGTTATAACGACAAATGTATCGATACGCTAGACTATCCAGTGCCCATAGAAGTGATCCCCAATCCGATTGCTGATTTTGTGATTCAGGACACGATTGCCAATCCCGCTATCGAGGAGGATGGTACGCTGCAGTTTCTCAATCGTTCAAGCTTTGCCAATCGCTACGAATGGATATTTGGAGGCTTTGGGACGAGTGGGGAGATCAATCCGAGCTTCCGCTTTCCCGTCAATGGTGGCTATACGATTGACTTGGTTGCCTACAATGAATTGGGCTGTAGTGATACCTTTAGTCGAGATACCAGCATTACTGGCTATGGTGATTTGATCATACCCAATGCTTTTGCTCCGCTGAGCGGAACGGCCAATCAAGACTTTACCCGCTTTTTGCCAAAAGGCCACGGCATCACCTCTATTGACCTAAGAGTTTATAATGTTTGGGGCCAAGTCGTATGGCAAATGGATTCAGGCGCGATCGATCCGGCGACAGGTTCACCACGGGCTGACTTTAGAGGTTGGGATGGTACGATCAATGGCAAGTTAGCACCCGGAGATGTCTTTTATTGGAAGCTCCATGAAATCTGTTTTGGCGAAGGCAATTGCGATGATTATGAGGAGCGTCGAGGCACAGTAAGTTTAGTTAGATAAGGTACCGCTTCGCGGAACGGCAGAATGTCGAATCATGAATTTCGAACGCCCAATGTGAAAGGACGGAATTGACGATATGTCGAAATCCGATATTGAACTTTTATTATTCTTGGCGTACTGCGAAGCAGTCCCCCAAAAGATAAGGAGCTGAAAGGCACTTAAGGAGGAACAATTTCTATACGTAATTTCGTTTTTCGTACTGATTATAGATCCACAACATAATCACACTAAAAGCGATGGCTGAGCAGATCAGTACCACATTGAGGAGGCCAGTGGTATTGAAGGAAACCTTAATCATGATGGTCGAAATTACGAAGCCAGAATTACGAATGAGGGCATTGTAGTTTTCGGTATAGCGGAAAGAGATCAAGAGCAATAGCACATCCACAAGAATCAGGATGGTAAAAAACTCGTGATAAAAGATCCCATTGACATCAGAGAGGGCGTCGATTAAGCCATGGTGATATAAAAATACCTCTCTAACCCATCCTACCACACTGAATATGGCGAGACCAATCAAAACGATAATCAATAGATTGCTGGTCAGCTTTTTGGCGAGAATGAAGTTTTCCAATTTGGAATCCTCTAGCTCAGTTTTGCGTGCTACATAAAGCCTTTTGAACAAAAAGATTAACCCAAAAATGGCCAAGATCCCGAGACAATCCCCTAGGAATTGCTGATTGTAAGGTACGGCTAACCAGTTGCCTTCTAAGTCTAGTTTGGAAATATCTTTGAAAATCCTCCTTATCACGATGAGGGAAATGACTTCATATTGCTTGCCGATGTAGTCGGTGATCGATCTTGGTAGGAAATAAACCAAGAGGTAAACCTCATAAATCAGAATGAAGGAAAAGGGTGTATAAATGGCAGAAATAGGATCAGCAAAGAATTGATTGCTAATAAACTTCCCTTCTATCCAACCCAAATTGGCCGCAAAAATTAAGGCTAGGTGGATCAGAAATCCTGCGATGGCGAGGGAAATGATCCAGTTGTCGATTTTCTCTCTGAGTTTATCAGAAGTGAGAAACTCGATACGACTTAATAGTTTACGTTTGAAAGTGGCCAAGAAGCAGGTGTTAGCGAAAAAAGATGAAAGGCTAGTTCATATTAAGTATTTCTAATGGCTTATTGTTTAACTGGGTCCCTTCTAACGAAAAACTACTATCCGTTTAGCCATGA
>CAZHOC010000161.1:0-8568 GCA_964534295.1 uncultured Bacteroidia bacterium
TGCCTAATGAGGACCAGAACTAACAGTACTTGTAGGCATATTGCTTATATTGGCAACTCTTGATCGATATTGAAAGAGGCTATGCCAAGACAGGCCTATACCATAATGTCTTATGCATTTTTGTTTGACCAGGCTGAAAATTCATTTTTCGGCTGGCTAGCCTATGAATTAAAGGGGAGAAATCATCCACTTTACCAATTGGCGGAGCGTTTGGCGAAGGCTAGGTCTGATGAAGATCGAATAGAGGTCTGCCGTTCTTCGAATAAGCAGACTCTTAATAGCTTAGTTTCCAAAATTCGATTTTTTCTTGCTATAGAAGCCCTGAGAGAAGAACAGGCTCAGGAGGACGATCTGGTCATTAAATACTTGCTAAAACACCAACTTGGGCCTGAGACCCTTCGATTTATCCGCTTAGCCAAAAGCCGATTAGAAAGCAAAAAGTTTAAAAAAAGTAGTGAGCTCCATCTGCTCTACGATTGGACCAATTGGGAACAATATTATTTAACTCGCTTTCTGCCCAAAGATCGCAATGTTCAAAACCTTGCTCCAGAGCGAGCTCGGACTTGGATTGAGGGTTTGGAATTAGAGCTAATTCATTTAGGGACTCACTATTTGGTCAGCCCAGCATCGGAGCCAGAGGTCAATCAGTTATTGGATTGGTTGAGCAAACAAGAGGTTAGCTTAGCGGACAAGCCCGTGCTCTATTTATTTCAGAAGCTACGCTTGCTTTGGCAAAGCCTCATTAAGCAGGGGAGCTATCATACTGATTTAGAGACAGAAGTGATCCAAGCCCTATTTGCTGCGGAAGCAGTCTTGCATAGAGATTATTTTGTCAATCTGTATATCCTAACGCTTAACTACTTTATCCGTAAATCTCAGGCTTCCAGCCAGTATGATGATTACCAAAGATTGTACTCTCTGTATGAGTGGGGACTCTCGCAAGAAGTATTTCCCATTAGTAGACAGTTTCTACTTTCCATTAGTAATACCCTTTTGAGCCTCGCTGAATTAAGCTCAGATCCCCAAAAGCAGCAGTGGTTGGAACATTGCGAAGCCTTTATCGCAGAACATCATAAAGCCTTACCGAAAGAAGAGCAGCAAGGCTGTCGCCGCTATATCCAAACCCATATCAATTTCCTCAAACAAAATTACGATGCTGTCATTTTGCCAAGTAGTAGTGATCAAGTAGAAGATCCACATTATTCTCTACTTTCCTTCTTCCTGAGTTTACAAGTTTGGTATGAAAAAGGAGAAATTGCCTGGGTGCGTTCCCTCTTGAATAAGAAGAAAAAGGCCACCACGGAGTGGAAACGACTTGGCCCTAAAGCCAAAAGCATGCTTGCAGATCGCTTGGAGATATTTAGCCTGCTCTTAAGAGCTAAATCCTCTCAGAAGTTTGATGAGCTGGAGGAACTAATCAAGAAACCCCGCCCTCTAGAGGGCAGGGTCTGGTTTTTGCAAAAACTAGCGCAAAAGCGCGAACAGCTTAAGTGAGAATAATCGTTTTGTAATACACGTCTGCATCTGTGCTCACTCGAATATGGTACGTACCTGGACTTATGTTTACTTCTTCTGTCATGCCGCCAGATACGGCAAACTCATGTATCAATTGACCATTTTGGTCAAATAGCTCGAAGTAAGTGATCGACTCTCCCGAGGGAGGAGTGATCGTGATCTGTTCGGTAGTTGGATTAGGGTAAGCTTGTAGCTCAGGACTGTCAAGATGATCCCATTTAAAAATCGGGTCATCAATAATGATGGTCATTTGAGCCATACTCGTCTGGGCGAGCATCAGCATCAAGCTAAGGATCATACTTGCTTTGAGAAAGTTAGCGCATACCGCTTTCCCTTTCTCCTTTGTTGAAAAGAGATTAGAATTCATTTTAAAAATGATTTTGGTGAAACGGTCTACCTGCTATTTGTCAGGTAGAGGGTGAGAAAGCGCTTTCTCGCAGCCAGCTTAGGATTAAGCCTTTTGCTTTGATTACTAGTGCCAATTCAGAAGGCAAACGTGAACAGGCATTGAAAAAAGTTTGAAAGTTTATTGAGTTTTCGGAATATAGGGGTGACGTTCTGCGGAGCAGGTATGAAATTTTTTAGACAAAACGTAGAGAAGAAGCTTTTGAAAGCAGCTAAGGAATCTCCTGAAAAGCTGAAGGAAGCCTTTCGTCCATATGTGGAGCAACAGCACCCCATTCGCTTGGGCAGCATTTTGAGTAAACATAATATCAGTCGGGAGGATGCAGAGGAGATCGTTTTCGATGGTTTTTTGACGCTATTTGAAAACTTGCGCGAAGGAAAGTTTCAAGGGAAAAGCGGTGTAAACGCCTATTTGTCAGGAATTTTAGATAAAATGCTTTTGAAGTTTTTTGAGCGAAATAAGGCTAGACTTTGGTTGGACTTTGCCGACTATATGACGGATTCACTCGCTCATTATTTTGCCAATAGAGGGAGTGAACGCTGGCAATTGGTGGAGGAAAATTTTCGATATCTCACTCAAAAATGTCAATTGATACTAAAACTTTTTTATTTTGAGGGATATAGCTTCAAAGAGATTGCTCCCAAAATGCAGTTTAAATCAGCTGACTCGGCTCGCACCACTAAAAAGCGTTGCTTAAAAGCATTGGCTGATCGTGTAAGTACCCAAATCTCTTAGCTAGCATGGACTATCAAAACGACTGGGACGCTTGGATTCAAGCTTATCTAGACGGGGAGCTCAACTCCGAAGAAATCCTACTTTTCCAAAAGCAACTGTCCGAATCAGAACTTTTCTCCCAGCGGCTCAAAGAGTATAAAGAGAGTGTCTTACAACTTAAGTCCTTACAACTAGATCAGCTTCGAACGGAAATGAAGGGATGGGTGGCCGAAAAAGGCAATAGCTCCTCCTCTCGAATTAAACCCTTGATTTGGTTAGCGAGTGCTGCCATGGTAGTCTTGTTGGCGGTGGCAGGGAGTTGGTATTTTTTGGATAGTCAATATCGTGCCGAAGCCTTACTTAGTAGTACCATGGACTATGAAGTCGACCGCATTGAATTGAGAGGAAATTCGGCGGCCAATAAGGCGCTTAATGCTCTCGAAGATCATGATTTTAAGTCCGCAATAAAACTACTACCCAATTGGTTGGATCAGGACGGTCAAACTACCCCCAGAGCTTACCTATACTTGGCTAAGGCCCATATTGGTCTTAATCAATTTGATAGTGCCTCCTACTATCTCAATCAGTTGGATAGGCTTTATCAAAACCAACCTGAGGAAGTCCTCTTTTGGCAGGAAATACCTTGGTATCAAGCCCTTGTGGCCCTAGGGCAGAAAGACAAGGAGACTGCCTTGGCAAAATTAGAAGAGGTAATTGAAAATAATGGCATGCACCTTTCTGATGCCATAGCCCTCAAAGCGAAGCTGGAATCAACTTGGTATCAGCGTTTCAATTGATCGTGCTTAGATGCTTGGATAGGCTTTTTGTTTTTTTACCGCTGCGCGGAACGCTTATCTCAACAAAAAGGCCTAGCATTGAAATTGCTAGGCCCAAATAGGAAGTTTTCGCGTTCCCCGCAGGGGCTGGCTTAATCTTCTATAATAATCACTGGGAAAAACTCGGTACTCGGACAAATCGAATCCGCCTTGGCCAATACATCCTCTACCTCATAGGTGGTCAGTGCTCCCGTATGGGGTTCTGCATCTCCCATGACGATTACCTTGTCTGGGGCGCTGCAGTCTTTCCAGGACATATTTTCTAATACTGCATATAAGCCATCATAGACCGACTCCGGCCAATCCCAGTTGGCTGTGTTGGGCAAGGTGATGGCGTTGATAAATTCACGGGCTACATCATAGTCCTCTGATAGATCAATATAAGTGAACCATGGATTGTCGGTATTCGCATCAGAGTAAGTTGCTGCCCCCAGGCGTACGCCTTTTGGGAGACAATCAATGATTTCATTGATGTTTCTTTTGACCTGATCGATATTATCGCGCATAGAGGTCGTATTATCTACCAGAAACACGATCTCGCTGCCCTTTTCTGCTTCAATAACTATTTGGCAAAGCACATCAGGTATACTAGCAGTTTCATAGATAATACTGCAGGCACTTCTTTCCCCTCCGGTAAGACCGCTAAATGCATCTACCAGGGCTGCCTCTTCGAGGCTCAAACTTCGTATTTGTGGATCAGGTATCAAGTCATCATAAGACTTGCAAGCGCTTAGGCCAGAAATTAGGACGAATAGAATCATCCAATATGAGCTTAGTTTTTTCATTTTGGGTTCGTTTTGGATTAAAAGTCTAGTCCCATTCCGGCTTTAAATGTGCCTGTGGCATGCTGGCCAATTTCTGCGGATAGAAAGAAGCTAGGGGTAAGCAATAGGCGGGTACCTACATAAAAATCGCCTCCGCGGGTACTGGCATTCTCTGCCAAACATTCGCAAGCTCCTCTCGCAAAGCGATAGCTATACATATAGCCAACATAAGGATCTATGCGCTCGTTGATCGCAAAATGCCAACTGACCCCTATCCCCAATGTCCAATACTGATAGATAAAATCCTCAGTAAAGAGCTCGCCAGCAGCTTGCGCTAGTGGTCGGGTCTCTCGCCACCAATGACTGCCCAAGGAAGCTCTGACGCCTAAATTATGTACCAACTGCCTTTCAAAGTTGATCCCAAGCGGCGGAGTGATATTGCCCGTTTTGAATACGCGTTCACCACCGGTGGATAAGGCCTGATAATCTACCCAAAGCAAGTTGGCGGCAGGTACAAAGGCTTTACTTTGATCAAAAAGACCGCTAATACCACTAAACCTGCTTGAAGTACTAGGTGTAGGCAGATCCCTAGTGGGCGCCAAAACTGGTGTTACTTCTTTTCGTTTGCCATCTGGGTAAATGACCCAGGCCACCTTATCGCGGCTAATGGCTACCTCCTGATCACTGGAAAAGTTTTTATAGACCACCTGTCTATCGGTAAAGCGGACGCTCTGTACGCCAATTGTATCTCCATTATGTAGAATGAGAAGCGTTTGAATCCGTTCTACCACGGCAGTTTTGATAACCTTGAAGGTCACGCGTCTATTTTGTGCTCTACCAGCCGCATTGTCATTACTTGCGATGGCTTGTTCTTGGCCAAAGCCTTGAGAACGCAAACGCTTGCTCGAAATACCCGCTGCTACGAGATATTGTTTTACTGATTTGGCGCGTGCCTCTGAAAGTTCCTGATTATAAGATTTTGTGCCACTATTATCGGTATGTCCCGCAATTTCCAGTTCAACGTTTTGAACCTTGATCAGGAAGCTGACGACCTTATCCAAGTACGCATTGGAGGCAGTGTCGAGCTCTGCGCTATTTAACTTGAAATTGATATCTCGTAGATTGACTTCGAGATTGTTGATAGATTCTCCTTGATCTAGTTTGTAAAGGAGTTGATCTAATTGGGCTTCTGTGGAGCCTGACTGAGCGTTCAGCGAAGCTGGTAGAAGCCAAAAGGCTCCTACCAAAGCCAGCCAAAATAGCCGTGGGTTGAAAAAATGCATGTCGAAAGTGCTTGAAAATTTTACTAGATGCCTGAGCTACCTAGGACAAAATGTACGATGGCAGCAATACCGGCATAAAAGGCATACAAATAACAGACATAAGCGCCAACGTATAGGCCGCCGGCGATGACTTCTGCTAAGGCAGTAGTCGCGATAACACTGGTCAAAATGGTTCCTGCGGCAATAAAAACCCCCGCCACGTATAGACCGGTACCAATAAGCGCAAAGAGGATAAAAGCCCTGAGGTATTTACCTGCTTTAGAGTCGGCAAACTTTTTCCATTTTTTGCCTAGCCTTTTGTGCCATTTAGTATTGTTTTCATGGCTGCTGCTTTGCGGAACGCTTGTCACATTTTCTACGGCAGGTTGAGATAATGAGGGCGCGACACCTGCTTGGAGATTGAGACTTAAGCCTAAGAAAAGCATAAAAAGAGTTGATACAAAAAAGAAAGCTTTCATAATTTCGATTTTTAGGAGTAAATGTTAGATCGGTTTTTCTCCCTCGCCCCGGCATTGAGCCGGGACGTAGAGAGAGATTTGAAAGAACATTTGCTTTTGGGAAAGAGTCTCCTAATAGGTTTTCTGAATCACAATTCGTTCTTGATAAACATGGCTACCATCACTGATTTGGAGGAAGTAAAGCCCTTCTGGCAGGTGGCTAAGGTCTAGTTCTTCGTTCCAGGTGGTGCCGATTAGCTTTTCCTTAGCAGGAATCACCTCTTGTGCGGTAGCATTGAAAATTTTCAATCTTACAGTTTTGCTTTCCTTGCTTATAGCCTTGATAAATATCCTCCCATCGGAGGGATTAGGATAGATCTGTATACTTCCTAACCAGCCTAGCTCAAGGCTATTGGTACTAAAGGCAAAAGGTGCAGAAAGTTCAGATTCACAATCGCCATTTGCCACTTGCACGGTGTATTCTCCTGCTCCAAAGAGACTGGCATCTATACTCTGAGAGTCTGCATTTATGGGATTGCCATTTAAGAACCATTGGTAAGACTGGCCTGATACGCTGCTACTTAGCCAAGAAGTCCCGCTTGCTTGGCTAATGATCGCTTGTGCAGGCGTACTCAAAACGGTAATGCTGGTATCTGCGGCAGGAGATAGGCAACCAAAGCTATTGGCAATTTGAACGCTATAGATGCCGCTGCTGCTCGCAAATATGGATTGACTAGTTTGTCCAGTACTCCAGGCATATGCAGTAGCCCCAAAAGGAGCGATCAATTCTACCGAATCCCCTTCACAAAAAGTACTTTGTCCGACTAGAGAGAGAAAAGGGGCTGGGGGAGAAGGACGCCCTAATAACTCGATAATTGTAGGAGCACTAAAACAGCCGTCAATGCCCAATCCTCTTACCGAATAGATTCCAGGACTAGTTACTTGAATGCTTGAATTGGTAGCACCTGTATTCCATTGGTATCCTTGATAACCCACCTGAGCCATTAGCAGCAAGGTATCCCCATCACATAAATTTGCAGTTGGGCCCTGCAGATTTAGACTTGGTGCAGGGACCGAAGAGCCAATAAATACTTGTTTTACGATTGAATCTCCACAACCATTGGGATTGCCTACATACAAAGTAACGTCATAGGTCCCAGTGCCAGCGTAGGTGTGGCTTATATTGCCGTTGCTAATAGTGTCAATAATGCCATCACCATCAAAATCCCATGCATAAGGAGTACTGATGTTGGTACCGAGACTAGCATCAGTGAAGTCTACCTGAAGATTGGAACAATCAACACTAAAGCTGAAGTCTGCTTGCTGGGATAAACAATTTACCTGTATATCATCAAATATTATCCCATCCTCATCCCCAGAGGTGCTAAGGTCTCCGGAGCCAAATTGCTGAAATCTAATGATAGTAGAATCGCTCAATGTAAGCCCGTTGCCAACAGCGAGATTACTTAAATCAAGGCTTTGTAAAATCCAGCTACCATTGGTCAAATTGTCCAAGTCGTAATCATAGATTTTGGTGAAGTTTTGGCCCCCGTCTACGCTCAACCAAATACCATCATTGAATTGTTGCTCATCAAAAAAGCGATAGATGTAGTATTTAAGTTCCACCTGGCTTTCACCTTGTAAGTTAAGGTGGAGGTCTAGGGTATTTACATTAGCCCCTTCTATATCAGAAGACTTCGTCATGCGCATGGCGTAGGAGCCGCTCACTGCCGCAGTAGTATTATAAACTCTCGCGTCCCAAAATCTATTTAACTGTGCTGGGCTTGCATTAAGGGTAGTGACTCCTAGGGCTTTCTCTGAATTATTGATCCACTCTGGTCCGAAATTCGCACTCTCAAAATCTTCTAAGTATGGAATGGAGGCATACTTTTGCGTTCTAGCTACTCCTATCCGGAGCAGGTCAATAAAGATTCCGTCTTCAATGCTGGAAGAATTAAAATCTCCATCTCCATACTGTTGAAATCTCAAAATCAAGGTATCGGGTACGCAGCCGCAATTCAGGTTCGCAATTAGCAGCTGATCTAAATCGTAAGGAACTCTTCTGCCATAGACCGAATTATTCCAATCATCAGGAGTATAGTCAATGATTTTTTCAAAGGTCTGGCCGTTATTGCCGCTGGCAAATATCCCGTCATGGATACTAGTTTCATCAGCAAAATCGGCAATGAAAAAGTTGATAAATAGTTGGCTGTCTACATACGTCCCTAGAGCCAGATGCAAATCTGCAGCATTCAAATTATTGCCTTCTGCATCACTGTATTTGTTCATCCTCAAGCTATGACTACCTGTAACTGCCCAGCTGTTATTGTTGTAAAAGCCTGAAAAAGGAAATCTACCTAGCCCACTAGCTGGCCCAGTTACTCCAGCTGCAATTCTGCTGCTTGACTTCCACTCTGGAGTGAAAGTACCTGCTTCAAAGTCTTGATTATAAGGTAGCGTAGCGTAGGCGGCGCTTCGCTCAACGCTTATTCTCAGATTGTCAATAAATATCCCGTCCTCTATGCTAGAGGAATTGAAATCTCCCGCACCATATTGTTGAAAGCGCAAGACAAGCGAATCTGGTACACAGCCACAGGCTAGATTTGCTTTTAG
>CAZHOC010000162.1:0-8556 GCA_964534295.1 uncultured Bacteroidia bacterium
TAGGTAGTGGTTATACCGTGAGTGGGGATGTTTCTGGGGCTGGCACCTATGGCAGCGTCAATACCTTCACAGGACTTGTTGCTGGAGGCGGTGATCTTTCGGTTACCGTTACCGATAACGATGATCCTAATTGTTCAATCACTTTTACCGTTACTGATCCGGGGACTTGCTCAGGTGCATGTAATCTAGCTAGCGCTGGTTTAGCTAATGTCAGTTGTAATGACAATGGGACTCCGTCTAATCCTTCTGATGACTATATCACCTTTAGTCTCAACCCTACTGGCAACAACCTAGGGGCAAACTACTCAGTATCCGGTGATCTAAGTTTGAATTCTATTTCTTATGGCCAGTCAAATTTCTTTTCACAGAATGGAACAGCGGGACAGGGTGACCTTAGTCTCACGCTCACCGATGCCAATGACCCTAATTGTCAGTTAGTAGTACTCGTTCCAGATCCTGGAACCTGCTCCAATGTTTGTGAGATTACAGCATCAGGGATAAGTAATATCAACTGTAATGACAATAATACCCCTACAGATCCAAGCGATGACTTCATCACTTTTGATCTTAATCCAAGCGGATTTAACCTTGGTAGCGGCTACAGTGTAAATGGTGCGACTGGTACAGGAAGCTATGGTGGTACATCTAGCTTTTCAACCGCTCCCGGAACCGCAGGCAATGGAGACATCAATATCTCTATCATAGACAATAACAGTGGCGGCTGCACCTTCGCAGAAGTAGTTACAGACCCTGGAACTTGTTCTGATCTTTGTAATCTTGCTACTGCGGCCTTGAGCAATATCCAATGTAATGACAACAATACCCCTGCTGATCCAAGCGATGACTATATCACCTTTGAGCTTAGCCCTTCGGGTAACGCTTTAGGCGCTTCTTATTCTTTGAGCTCGGGTATTAGTCCTACTTCTGCTCCTTATGGCAATACCACTCAGTTTAGCACTGCTCCAGGTACTGCGGGTAATGGTGATGTCAATATCACTTTGACAGATAATGTTGATGGCAATTGTACCATCAGCCTCACTGTTACAGATCCTGGCAGCTGTTCTAGTAATTGTGAGATTACGGCATCAGGTATCAGTAATATCAACTGTAATGACAATGGCACGCCTACTGATCCTAGTGACGACTATATCACTTTTGACCTTGCGCCAACTGGCTTCAATCTTGGCAGTGGTTATAGTGTAAGCGGCGCCACAGGAACTGGAACTTATGGCGGTACATCTAGCTTCAGCACGGCTCCGGGTACGGCAGGTAATGGCGATATCAATATTTCAATTGTTGACAACAACAGTGGTGCTTGTACCTTAGGAGAAGTAGTAACAGATCCCGGGACTTGCTCTAATCTTTGTAACCTCGCTACTGCGGCATTGAGTAACGTCCAATGTAATGATAACAACACTCCTTCTGATCCAAGCGATGACTATATCACTTTTGAGCTTACCCCTTCGGGGAACGCTTTAGGCGCTACCTATTCCTTGAGCTCTGGTATTAGCCCAAGTTCTGCTTCTTATGGTAGTACTACACAGTTTAGCACTGCTTTGGGTACAGCAGGTAATGGGGATGTCAATATCACCCTGACTGATAATGTTGATGGCAACTGTACTATCAGCCTTACTGTAACTGATCCTGGCACATGTTCAAATACCTGCTTAATCAGCGACCTAGGACTAAGCAACATCCAGTGTAATGATAATGGCACTGATGGTGATCCATCAGACGATTATTTCACTTTTGAGCTCAATCCTACTGGCAATGCTTTGGGTGCGACCTACAACCTTTCCTCAGGCATCAGCCCGACATCTGGTACTTATGGCAGCGCTACAAGCTTTAGTACTGCTCCTGGCACAGCTGGAAATGGAGACATCAGTATTACTGTTTCCGATGTAAATGGTAATGGTTGTACAGCCACCACTACTGTTACAGATCCAGGCTCCTGCTCCAATGCAAATGCCTTATCATTTGTAATCGGTTCAGGTGATGGTATCACTTGTGGTAGCCTCTTTATCCCGGTTACGGTACTGAACTACACCGATATTCTCGGTGGGCAAGGCTCAATCAACTGGGATCCAGCGGTGGCTAGTCTTGTCGGCACCTCTAATTATGGGGTTCCAGATTTGACAGCAGGTAGCCTGAGCATGAGCAGTGGAGAGCTAAACTTCTCCTACAATGACGGCAGCCCAGCCCAGCTCGGCCACACCTTAGCTGATGGAGACACCTTGATCCTACTTGAATTTGATATCAGTGCTGGTGTATTAGGAGGTACTAGTCCTGTAGAATTTTCCAATACGGTTCCAGCCCTATTCTTTGATGTCAGCTTAAACATCATTAATCCATTGGCTACGCCTGGCACGATTAATATCCCTAATTCCACCAACATTACGGGTAAAGCAGTTACCGAAATCGGTACGGTCGTAAATGGCGTAACCTTCAAGATGTCTGGAGACGATAATCCACCTGAGCAATTAGGTAGCCCAGGCTACGATTTCAACTTTACTCGTTGTGGAGATGATGAGATTGGTGCATTTAAAAACAATGACCTTGATGTTGACCAAGGAGTAAACACCCTGGATATCATCTTTATCCAGCGTCAGATCTTGGGTATCGCGCCGCTTAATTCTCCTTATAAAAACATCGCTGCAGATGTAAACAACAATGGTCTAGTTGAAGGTTTGGACATCACCTTTATCCGACAACTAATTCTACAGATTCGTCAAGCATTCCCAGAACCAGGGGGATCAAACCTACCTGCCGATGGAACCCGCCTTTGGGCTTTTGTACCTAGCGATGCTGTATTCCCAGTTCCTTTTTCTCCTATCGCCTATGATACTGGTAGAGTGTATAGCCCCATCAATCCATTAGTGGATCAAGACTTTATCGGTATGAAGCTAGGCGATGTTGATAATAGCTGGGATCTAATCGGCAACAAAACCGGAGCTGTTGATGATATCACCTTCGAAATGCCTGATCTCAGTGCCAGTGTCGGAGAAGAGATCGTCATTCCAGTGAGCGTCAAAGACTTCAGCAATGTCACTGGTTATCAGTTTACTATGAGTTGGGACCCAAGCGTATTAGCGTTCCACGAAGTGGTAAATAAAAACCTACAAACTGTCTTTGGCGAGCAAGAGGTTGGCAATGGACATCTGACCGCAAGTTGGAATGATGCTGCGGCCCAAGCGATCAGCTTAGATGATGGAACCGAAGTATTTGAGTTACACTTCAAAGTAATCGGCCAGCAAACTGGCTCCTCTAGCTTCTCTATCAATTCGCTCCTTACCAGTAGTGAGGCTTACAATGACAACCTACAATTGCTTGACATCCTCAGCTCTCCTGCCACGATCACGCTTGGTGGAACCACCTCATTGGATCCAGAAGACAATCAGGGTTTTGGTCTATACCAGAACATGCCGAATCCGTTTGATCGCTTTACCAATATCGCCTTCGAATTGCCTTCTAACAATGAAGTGAAAATCGAGATCTACAATAATCTCGGTCAGGTAATAAAGACATTCGGTGGCGTTTACCCACAAGGTAAGCATCAAATTCGTTGGGATGGTACCAATGAAAGCGGTATGCAAGTTAGTGCAGGCGTATACTATGCGCGCATGACTTCTGCTGATTTTAACGGCACTATTCAAATGCAACGTAACGCTCAATAAGGTTCAAATACCGGGCTAGCTGAGCCCTCGGGTTCAGCTAGCCCACATTTTCCTCATATAATTTCTACCTACCAAACAACACCAATTATGAGAATCCGAACTTTACTCAGCTTAATGGCCGGCTTATTGGCCATGAGCACGCTCAGTGCACAAAACCTTGTCTTAAATGTAAATCCCAACAGTGGGCTTGCGGGAACCACTGTTACCGTGGAGATCAGTGTCGAAAACTTCACACAAATCCTGAACTATCAAGGCACACTGAACTGGGATGAAAATGTCCTCTCTTATCTCAGTGCCACTAGTCCAGCCCCTAGTATTTTTAATATCATCAATCCCCCTATTTCGGGTGGGGGGACTATGCCAGAAAACAAACTCGCTTTTTTGTGGTCAGATTTCTTGACTACAGGGGTCGACGCTAATGATGGAGAAGTTGTGTTATCAGTTGATTTCCAAATTAATCCCAATGCAGCCAATGGTACGATTACTAATCTCTTTATTGATGGTTCAGAGACTGCACTCGGTTATTCTTCCTTAACGACTATTGTTGGTCCCAATCCTTTCCCTGCTCCAACCGTCAATCCTGGTACTGTAGGCGTAGGTAGTGGCTTTCCTGTAGAAATGCTAGACTTTCAGGCTACCACCCAAAATGAAATGGCTAAGCTAGAATGGATCACGGCAAGTGAAACTAACAATGATTATTTCGAGATCCAGAAAAGTGAGAATGGAGAGGATTTCTATCCAATTGGTACCATCAAAGGAGCTGGCACCACCCAAGAGCATACTTACTATGAGTTTGATGATCAAATTACTGCCTCAAAGCTCTTTTACCGCTTGAAGCAAGTGGACTTTGATGGCTCATCGACCCTAACGGATATAGTAGAACTCAGCAGTCAGCAAGCAGAGAACAGTTGGTTATACGCCTATCCAAACCCTAGTCAAAATCAAACGCATCTCCGTTTAAAAAACTGGGATGAATTAGACCAAGAATTCCGCATTCAACTTTACAGTCTAGATGGTCGCCTTCAACAATCCACCTTAGTTAAAGGCAATGAACTCATCACCGATTATACCCTAGATGTATCTAGTTTGGCTCGCGGCTCTTACCTGCTTAAGGTAAACAATACACGTGGCCAGAGTACGCAACAGATTTTGATACTAGAATAAATCGGGTTCTTAGAATGACTCTGGATTAGTTTTTTAATCCACTGCCTGCCGTTGAATTTGCTACCTTATAGTAAATTCAACGGCAGTTTCTTTTGTGAGCCAAACTACTTCAAATAGCACTCCTAGCCTTTGGCAATCTCTTTTCAACGAACGGACAGAGCTATGGTTTGCTGCTATTTGTGGCATTGCCTTAGCCCTAGGATTTGGATTATCTTTTCTATCCGCAATCCCACTTTTACTTGTCCTAGGCTTATACTTGATTGCCTATCTATTTGGAGGTTTCTTCACCCTCTTTGACGCTTGGGATTCTCTAAAAAAAGGAAAGTTTGATATCGATTTCCTCATGCTCCTAGCCGCCGTCGGAGCAGGTATCCTAGGTGAATGGGCTGAGGGTGCTCTACTCCTATTCCTCTTTAGCCTCGGCCATGGACTCGAGCACTATGCAATGGGCAAGGCGAGAAAGTCAATTGCCGCCCTAGCGGATCTAAGCCCGCAAACCGCCTTACTAGCGGAAACTCAAACTGAGATCCCAATCGAAGAATTGCAGCTAATGGACAGGATTTTGGTCAAGCCCAATAGCATGGTTCCAGCGGATGGAGTGGTAGTTAGAGGCCAAAGTAGTGTGAACCAGGCTGCCATAACTGGTGAGAGTATTCCGGTGGACAAAAGCCCCTGGCGGGGAACGCTTGATCAATTGCCTGGCTTAGAGCAATTAAGTGCCAAGCACCGTGTCTTTGCCGGAACCCTTAATGGCAAGACTCCACTCGAAGTTGTGGTCCAACGCAAGGCCTCGGATTCTACCCTTGCCAAACTAATTGAACTCGTTCGTGAGGCTGAAAAGCAAAAATCGCCCACCCAACATCTTACCGACCAAATTGAAAAATACTACGTCCCAATTATCCTCATCCTTGTTCTCCTACTCAATTTTGCCTTTTTGATCATTGATGAGCCTTTCAGAGACAGTTTTTATAGAGCTATGGCAGTTCTAGTTGCTGCAAGCCCTTGTGCATTGGCGATATCGACACCCAGTGCGGTTTTAAGTGGCGTAGGCAGAGCCGCTAGAGGCGGAGTATTGATAAAAGGTGGGCGTCCCCTCGAAGAGTTAGGCAAGCTCAATGTCCTCGCTATGGACAAAACCGGTACTTTGACAGAAGGCAAACCCAAGCTAAACGAGATAATCGTTCACGAAGGGTCTCAAAAAGAACTGCTCCAAATAGCCATGGCCGTTGAAAAGCTCAGCGACCATCCCTTAGCAAATGCCGTTGTCGAAGGCGTTCAAACACATCTTCCGCAGGCTCAAAGCCTAGCAGTAGAGGAACTGGAATCCATTACGGGCAGAGGAGTCAAAGCAGTCATCCAACAAAAAGAAGTTTGGATTGGCAATAGGGGGCTTTTTGAAGAGCATCTCGGCCAGCGTTTACCTGCTTCCCTTGAGAATAAACTCAATGAGTCAGAGGCTCAGGGCAATACAAGTATGATCATCCGCTATGGCGAACGCTATTTAGGTATCCTTGGATTGATGGATTTGCCACGGCCAGCCGCTAAGGAAGCCATAGCCAAACTTCGCAAACTAGGAATAGAGCGCATCATCATGCTTACTGGGGATAATCAAAAAGTTGCCGAAGCCGTCGGCCAACAGATTGGGCTCACCGAAGTACATGGAAGTTTATTACCCCAAGACAAAGTCAAAGCGGTCCAACAGATCAAAGAGCAAAATTCTAGCATTGCCATGATAGGCGATGGGGTCAATGATGCGCCAGCTATGGCCGCAAGTAACGTAAGCATTGCCATGGGAGCAGCAGGTTCAGATGTCGCCCTAGAAACCGCTGATGTTGCCCTGATGGGAGACAATCTGCTAAAGCTTCCCTTTGCCATCGGCCTGAGTCGCATGAGCAAAAAAATCATCCGTCAAAACCTGATTATCAGCCTGGGTATGATTGCCATCCTCGTCCCCATCACCATGCTCGGTATTGCCAGCATGGGACCAGCCGTAATCCTACACGAAGGATCTACTCTTCTAGTCGTATTAAATGCGCTGCGTTTGCTATCTTATTGATCAAAGGATCAATACTATGAATCGCAGGAGTTTTATGAACAAAAGTATGCTATCAATGGGTAGCATCGCAGCCCTTGGTTTGGAAGGCCTAGCTGCCCCTAAGTTTCGGCCTAGTGAAGACTTTAGTCTTACTGTCATGGCTACCAATTGGGGCTTTCAGGGGGATTGGGACGCGTTCTGCGCAGCAGCAAAAAAAGAAGGATATGATGGTATAGAAGCTTGGTTACCAGGAGTTGGCCCTCGTCGAGATGCCATGTTTGCGGCCCTCAAAAAGTATGATCTTTCTTTTGGTCTGCTGGCAGGAGTAAGCGAAAACGATTTTAAAAGCCATTTTGATCGTTTTCAAAGAGCCCTAAATACAGCGGTAGAGCAAAAACCTTTGTATGTCAACTGTCATTCGGGTCGAGATTATTTTTCCTTTGCCGAAAACGCTCAAATCATCCGTTATAGCAACGAGTTATCCCAAAGCAGTGGCGTGCCCATTTATCATGAAACCCATCGTGGCAGGATCCTTTTTGCGGCCCATATTTGTAGACAATTTCTAGAAGAGATTCCCGAGCTTCGCTTGACGCTCGATATTTCTCATTGGACCAATGTGCATGAGTCATTGCTCGAAAATCAAGTAGAAAGTGTAAAACTTGCCCTCAGCCGTACAGACCATATTCACACCCGCATTGGACATCAAGAAGGCCCACAAGTTACGGATCCACGCGCTCCAGAATGGGCCGATGCTGTCAAGGCACACTTTGCTTGGTGGGATGAGGTAGTTGAGCATAAAAGTCGAGCCGGACAAAACCTTACCATTCTCACAGAGTTTGGCCCCCCTAATTATCTGCCGACTGTCCCTTATACCAAACAGCCTCTTGCTGACCAGTGGGACATCAATGTGCATATGATGAAGGCTTTCCGTGAGCGCTATTTGGGTTAGTCTTTTTATTATTACCGCTGCGCGGAACGCTTATCTCTTCCTTTCATATTTTCTATCAATAGACAATGAAGACTCTCTTTACAAGCTGAGCCTTTTTGTCCTTTTCCCATTTGCTTGATCCCAACAGACAAATATCAATGAAAGTAAAGGCGAGCTGTTTAGCTTAATAATAATTTTACCCAAAAAAGAAGTCCAACACCCGCTACGGTATTGGACTTATTCCTTAGTTAACTTCGATTTCTTTTATTTATGCCGTGGGGCAATTCACCAAGCTATCGAAGGTACAAACCATCAGGCTGTTAACTCTTGCGAAGCTTACAGGTGATGAAATCGACGAAATAGTAACTGGAACTAGTCATTTTGGTACCTCCTTCCTTTAAGTGAAACTTAACAACAGGCCTGGTCATTGGTCAATCCCTCCGACGTACTTTCCTGTTGGCGGTAACTACGGTTACCTCGCATTACTAAATTAGGATAATGCTATATCCTTTGCAAGGAAGTTGGGCGATTTTTGTTGACGAATTGCGCGAAAAGCTTCAACCTTCAGGAGGCCCAATCTTTGACTGATCGTTCTCGGAACGAGATACCCAAACTAAGGTATAAATAGAAGCTGCAGCTTCCATTTCAGTACATTTTGTGGCCTACAGAAAGAATCGATGCATTACTGATGTATTCATCCCATACAGAGATGTATCAAAGATGTATTCCTAAAAAAGTAATTTTCCCTCTCAAGC
>CAZHOC010000163.1:0-8540 GCA_964534295.1 uncultured Bacteroidia bacterium
CAGAGATCGAACAGATATCGATATCTATTTAAGTTCCTGGTCAGAACAAAACGAAGACTCTTTATGGCATAGACTCGTTCAAAAACAAGGATTTACCTATTTCACCCCGCTATTTATATATGAAGAATATGCAGAGGAAGACGCTTGGTTTAGTCTGATCAAAGGGGTAAAGCATATGAGAGGAGATAGCATCCGCTATTTTGGGCGCAAAGAAGGCTTAGCGAGTGAATTTGTCAATGATATGGTCATTGGGCCAGATTCCAACATATGGGTGGCTACCCAAAAGGGAATTGCTATTTCTGAAGGTAGACCTGTGGAAGCATTTAGTAGTTGGGAGCAATTAAAAGGGGTTAGTTGTAGCAAGCTTTTATTTGATCGGAGAGGTGATTTATGGATTGGGACTCAAGAAGGACTCTATCATTGGGATGGGGAACGCTTAAATCGTTTCAGTACCCAAAGTGGACTCATCAGTAATGATATTAACGCCCTGCACTTGGACATGCAAAATCGCCTTTGGATTGGAATGAGTAGAGGAGTCAGCTACCTACCGCTAGACAGGGAACGCCAAACGCTAAGTCCTCCAGAACTCTATATCAAAAGCCTGAACATCGATGGGCAAAAATATCAAGACTCGAGTTTCATAAGTCTAAAAGCCAGTCAAAGCATTAGCTGGGAGTATATCGGGCTCAACTATGCCAAGCCTGAAGGTGTAGAGTACCGCTACCGACTTGATCCCCAAGAAGAGTGGCAATACACCAAAAATCAAAGCCTTCAACTGAGTAATTTAAGCCCCGGAAGTTATCGGTATGAGCTTCAAGCACGGACGGAAAGAAGTGAATGGAGCAGTTCCTACCAACAATCTTTTGAGATATTGTTTCCCTGGTGGAGAAGCTTTTGGGCGATAAGCCTTGGCATCATTTTGATCATTGCCTTAATATCTGGCATATTCTTACTCAGAGTAAGACACATCAAGAATCGAGAACGCAAAAAGAGATTGCAGAGCAAGCGCCTGGCAGAACTAGAACTCAAAGCCCTAGAAGCCCAAATCAATCCCCACTTCGTCTTTAACGCGCTCAACGCCATACAATGTTTCATTTTAGAAAATGACAATGAGTCTTCTCATATCTATTTGACAAGATTTGCTCGCTTGATGCGTATGTTTTTAGAGTCTTCCCGCAAAAGTCAGCACCTTCTAAAGGAGGAGATTGAGATGCTAAGACTTTACATAGAGATGGAACAGTTGTGTTATCAGGGCCGATTTACTTACCAGATTGATATCTCAGAAGACATCAATAGCGGCGATTTACTAGTTCCAGCGATGCTCCTGCAGCCCTTTATCGAAAATGCGATTAGGCATGGGCTATTGCACAAAAGGGAAGGATTAGGTTTTCTGTTTATTCGGTTTGAACAAAAGGAGGGATTTCTCTATTGTGAGATTGGAGATAATGGCATAGGCAGAGCTAATATGAAAAAAATGCAAAGTCAGACTCAGCGCTCTCATGTGTCAAGAGGCATGCAGATTGTAGAAGAGCGAATTCAGTTACAAACCCTTCTCAAAGAAACCCCCATACAAATTCAAATTGATGATCTACATCCTGCGCAGCCTCACTCTCCGGGCACCAAGGTGCAGATAAGCTTACCGATACAGCACGTATTTTAAATACTTAGGCATTTGACAATGATGAGAACCCTGATAGTGGATGATAGTGCCCTTGGCATAAGAACTTTGCAGGCGATAATAAAAAAGTATTGCCCGCAAGTTGAGGTGGTGGGGACAGCAAATACGGTAGCTGAGGCCTTTCCGCTGGTGGTACAGCTCAGGCCTGACTTGATTTTGCTAGATATCGAAATGCCCGGAGGTGATGGCTTTAGTTTACTAGAGAAACTCCGTCCCCTTGACCTGCCCCTCCAAGTTGTGTTTGTAACCGCTTTTAATCAATATGCTATCAAGGCGATTAAGTTTTCTGCCTTAGATTATATCCTCAAACCAGTAGATGCTCAGGAGCTAGTCGAAGCAGTAGTCAAAGCGGAAAAGAATCTACAAGACGAACAGTTCAAGAAGCGCTATTTGGGGTTGATCGATAATTTTTTGGTCCAAGAAAAAGAACTGCAAAAACTGGCCATCCCTACCCATCAAGGCTATCAGTTTATTCCTATCGAAGCGATTGTACGCTGCGAAAGTGAGGGCAACTACATACGTGTGTTTACGCGTGATGGCCTTTCAATTTTGGCCACTCGTCTTCTCAAAGAGGTCGAGGATTTGCTTGAATCTCACCGTTTTATGCGCATTCATCGCTCCCACCTCATCAATCTAGATTATGTCCTCCAGTATCAACGCGGCGATGGCGGTATCGTCAAGCTCACCGATGGCACTGAATTAAGCGTTTCGCGAAGCCGCAAAGACGCCCTTCTCAATGTCCTGAAAGCAGGCTAGGGAATGAAGAATTTCCAATATCGAATTTTGAATTTCGAAGGTTTTGGAGGCTTTTTAGTTTTTTCCTGCTGCGCAGAACGCTCATCCCTTCGCTCAGGAGCTCGAATGATCGTTCCGCGCAGCGGTAAGCCTAACGTTGAAAATGCAAATTGGAAAAATGAAGATCGTTATTGGGTAGATCAATTTTAAAGCCTGTGATTTCGCCCTTGCCATTGGTCTCAAAAATAAAAAGACCGGGCGGCAAAAAGGGATCCTTGAGACGAATCCGGAAGCTATCATAATGCCAATGCTCCATGCTACCACTAAACAGATCGGCTGTTGGCAATAAAGAAAACTGTAAAACACCCTCCTTAAGGCTGATTACCGCATCACCATACATAGGATCAGTATAGGTCCCAACATAGGCTTCCAGATCGTGCGAGGGTTCGGTATCCGGGACGCGCGCCTCTATAAAAGCTTTTTCAGTATTCTCTTTATACTTAGAACTCTGATCCTCAAAGCCTTGAAATACGGTGGCCCAATCTTGGCTTTCCTGGCCCAGGAATTGATCCAACAAATAAAGTTTGACCGCTTCGTATAAGGAAGTCATACCATTGGTTAGGATGACGAACCCCATTTCTTCTTCGGGCAACCAAACTACTTTGGATAGATAGCCAGGCAGACCGCCCCCATGTTCAATCACCTGAGTACCAGCATAGTCATACAAAAACCAACCCAAGCCGTAGGCTTTATAATGGGCATTACCTTGCGATTCCAGATAGCCTGGCCCTATCAAGGTGTGCGCTTGGGTAAGCTTGCGATAGGTGGCTGGGCTGATGAGGGTATCTCCTTCGTAGACACCTTCATTGAGCCAGAAGCGAAGCCAATGGCTAAGATCCATCACACTACTATTGATGCCGCCGGTGGGAGCAGCATTGCTATAGTCTATCTCCGGAAAAACTTCTCCATCAATATGCGGCAAAGCACGGTCAGCCGCTAAAGAACCTACAATTTTGTCAGTACCTGTGGTGGTATGTCGCATGCGCAAAGGCTCTAATATGCGAGTAGAGATAAAGCGCTGCCATGATTCTCCGGTCACTCGCTCGATCAAAAGACCCGCAGTGATATACATAATATTTTGGTAACCAAACTGATAACGAGGCCCATGGTCCAAAGGTAGATGTCTGATTCGACGTACTACCTCTTCCATACTGTAGTCAGTAGCATACCAAAGCAAATCTCCGTCAAAAGTCCCCAATCCGGAGCGATGGCACAATAAGTCCACTACTCTTAACTCCTGAGTGACATAGGGATCGTGTAGCTCAAACCAAGGGAGATAATCAATCACTCGATCGTCCCAATTTACTTTGCCCTCGTCCACCAACATTCCTATGGCCGCTGCAGTAAAAGCCTTGGTACAAGATGCAATCCCAAAAAGGGATTGAGGGCTTACTGCCGTGGCGGCACGTACATCTTGAAAGCCATAGCCTTCAGCAAAAATCACTGAATCATTTTTGACAATGGCTACCGCTAAGCCCGGTATACCATGCTTCATACGGGCATTGTCGAGATAGCGATCCAATGCTTTGAGATCGACATCTTGGGCAATAAGACTCGCAAATGAGGAGAGGAGAAGAAGTAGTAGGAATCTTTTCATTGGGTTTGAATTATGCTTTGCGGCTAATTCTACGATAAAGTGCTCGGAGTACCAAAATGATCATAAAAATCACAATTAAAGGTATTCCAAAACTTAAGACGCCCATCATGAAGCCAGTGCTGTTAAAACTGTAGACTTTATAAATACTTTCGAATTGTACACTCTGGGTTTGGAGGGATCTTAGATCTTTTGTGGCTAAGCGTTCGACAGCTTCGAAGTAGTCCTCCGAGCGCTCAATTTCTTGCAAAAAATCAAACTCTTCTAGCTTTTCTCCATATACGATTCCGACATTTTCGCCTCGCTTTGGCTCCAAATTGCTAAAGCGGTGGATCAAAATTTGCTCTTGCGGATTGCTCATAAAACCTCCATTGGGCATCGCTCCCCATATATCCTCCATCTTCAAAGGAGGCATGATCTGTACTACAATCTCTCCTTGGCCAATGCTCCCTTTCCAAGAACGCCCACTTTCTAGGATGTACAAAAAAGCGTTATGATAGTCCTTGGTATAGCCTTCCAATACGCTGGCATTGTTGGTATTGACCATGAAATATACTTCAATCTTAGTCAGGGTATCAGGGGCAAATTTTTGCTGCCAGAGATACCAATTTTCCGCCTCATTCATCTCCATATGCTCCTCATGGGCAATCATCATCGGCGCCCCATTGGCATATACTTCCATCGCGTATAAATCATCAAAACGGATTTCAAAGCGCCTTGCAGCTGAATTAGCTTCATAGATACCATTGATAGGATAACCTAAATTGAGCTTTACGGTATCCTTGCTTTGGTTGGCCATCCAATATGTGCCTTTGATGACCGCAAAACCTGGGTATAACTGAGCAACTACTTGCTCCTTTTGCATAGCAATCTTGGCAAACTGGCTACTGTCTTCAGGAAATAGCAGGCGTAACTCACTAGAGCCTCCCGCACTGTAAATACCCGGCATCGCGATGTTGGCGCTAAGCGTTCCCCAGAGGGGTCCCAACAATAGCAGCAGCAAACAAAATCTGTTTCTCATATTTTTAAAACTAGCAAAAGCCGATTGATTAAGCATTTGAGATTTGTGTATTTTAGATGATTATCCTCAAACCCATGCGCAGATTCTTTAACCTGATTGTCTTCTTTTTTGTTCTCATCCCCTTGGGGAACGCTCAATCACCTTGGAACTTGGTCGAAATTGGGCATTTGCCCAATGATTCTACCCCAAGTGGTCTACCGATTCGTTCCAACGATATCTGGGCCTATGTAGATAGTGCAGGAACAGAATATGCCTTATTGGGTAAGCAAGATGGTCTCAGTATCATTTCGCTCCTTAACCCAAATCAACCCACAGAATTACATTTTTTGCCGGGTAACAATTCTACTTGGCGGGACATCAAAACTGCGGGAGACTACGCCTATGTTTGCAATGAAAGCGGCGGTGGCCTGAAGATCATAGATTTAAGTGGTCTGCCGGATACAGTCATTTATCAGGACACTATGATCGCGGGCATAGAAACGGCTCATAATCTTTGGGTAGAGGGGGAGAGATTGTATGTCTGTGGCTCTCCAACTTTTAATGGAGGTATCGGGATTTTTTCCTTGGCCAATCCGGCTTATCCCAGTCTGCTAGGGCAGTATCCTTTACGATATGTGCATGATGTCTACGTGCGAGACAGTATTGGCTATGCCGCAGAAATAGATGATGGCCTTTTGACCATTATTGATTTGAGCAATCCTACTGCGCTAAGTATCCTGGGGCAAACCACTTACCCCAATGCCCTGACCCACAATACTTGGCTTAATGATTCTAGCACGGTCTGCTTTACTACGGATGAGTTGAGCGCAGCTTATATCAGTGCTTGGGACATTAGCGATCCGAGCAATATCACCCTTTTGGATCGAATCCGCTCCAGCGTCAACGAAGAGCGTGGCATGCCCCATAATGTGCATGTTCTTAATGACTGGCTCATTAGCTCTTACTATCGCGATGGTATCCATTTAGCAGACGCTGCTCGTCCCAACAATTTGGTAGAAGTAGGCTATTTCCCTGCTAGAGGTTCCGTTTGGGGTGCTTATCCCTACTTGCCCTCAGGAGTTGTTTTGGCCTCTGATATTTGGGGTGGTTTGTCAGTGTTACAAGCTACTTACGAACGCGCCGCTTACCTAGAGGGTAATGTTACCGATCTAGCTACCGGACAGGCTATCAATGATGTGATCATTAGCTTTGAGACCGAAGATTTGGAGACACGCAGTCTTCTCAATGGCGATTACGCCCTGGGCGCAGTGATGAACGGTACATTTGATGTACGCTTTTCAAGCTTCGGCTATGTCTCAGAGGTACGTACAGTCACCCTACAACAAGGAGTCTTAACCATCGAAGATGTGGCTTTGACCCCAGCTGGTGAATTGGGCACTATCTATATGTATCTCACGGATTCTTTGAGTGGTCAAGGCATTACCTCCGGCACAATCCTAGTCGAGGATCGCTACACAGATGTGAGTTTTCTCTATAAGGATGGGGAGGACGCCGCCCCATTTAATGGCCTTTATCAAGGCGAGTATATAGTCTATGCCGGTGCTTGGGGCCATATTACCCGTAGATGGGAAATCACTATCGGTGCTGGACAAGAAGATATACAGCTGCGCTTATTACCAGGCTATTACGATGACTTTTTGTTTGAATACGATTGGTTAACCCTTAGCTCTACCTTGCCTGGCAGCTGGGAGAGAAGGCTTCCATTAGTGGGACTAATCAATGACTCCATCGTCAGCCCTGCCGGAGATATTGAGAGCGACTTGGGCGAGCTAGCCTTCATGACGCAAAACTCAGAACCCGATGGCTCCACCGTAGGCGTACGCAATGGATGGGTCTCTTTAGAATCTCCTATTATGAATCTCTCTACCTACAATGATCCTGTAATCCATTATCACTATTGGTTTTGCGGCTTAGGTTTTGCCTTTGGGCAGGGCTTCGCTACCACGGATAGTATGCAAGTGATCCTAGCTGGTCAAGGGGGTAGTGTCATCTTGGCTGAATACAGTGGCTATATGCCCTATTGGCAGCAAGACAGTTTTAGAGTCGCTGACTTTTTACCCAATGACTCGATTTTTCAAGTGATCTTTACCACTGCCAATGTAGAGGTTAGCCAAACAGTCGAAGCGCTAGTCGACCAGTTTTGGGTCAAAGAAAGGCCGATCAGTAGTACCGCGATCGATCCCTCCCCTTCGCCACTATTAAAAATATTTCCCAACCCTAGCCAAGGCCACTTGCGGGTGAGCTGGCTAGACGGCAGTCCCTTTACGGATGCCTACCAGATTTTTGATCTGCAAGGTAGAGAACTAAAAGGGGATAGGAATCCTTCAGGAACGCTCAATCTCGAGCTCAGCAATGGCATCTATCATTTTGTGTTTGAGGATAAGCAAGGCGTTCGGCGCAGCCAGAAAATCGTAATCCTCCACTAAGAAAATCCTACTCAGCAAGCTGTAAATGCAGCTTTTTAATGATATTTATCTGACCTAGATGATAATGTACATGCTCCACTATACCGTGTAGATTACGGTAATAGACACCATATTTCGGATCAAAAAACTCCTGCCACAGCTGCTCTTCGGGCAATTGCTCCAGAAGTTTAGCAAAGTGTTCTAATTCCTCCCATGCTTGGTTTTGCATTGCCTGCCAATCTTCTTCTGAAGCTATTGGAGGATGCGTAAAGCTTTCCTTATCCTTGCCGACCAGAGGTCCACCTTCGAGAACCTTGGTTACGATCCTCACATAATAATGAATATGGTTGAGCAGAATGGCGATCGAGTTGAGCTCATGGATCGGTTTGATGGCCTGTTGCCAGGACACATCCTTGAGGCTGTCGCGTAAATTGACGCTGGTCCAATTACCACCAAAATAAACTTCGCGTAGGTGCTTGGCGATTTGTGCAGGAGTGTTCATACTTAAGGGTTTTGAGAGTTTTAATTTTTAGGGGACCGCTGCGCGGAACGTTTATCACCAGCTCCGAGCAAAATTTAGTGAGCATTTCGCTTTCTACAAAATGCTTAGGATGCTCAAAATTATGTAATTTCGGACGATGCTTATCCCGCTAACAGATCGCTATGCTTTCTAGGCTTAAAGAAGGGTTTCGAGAGATTTGGCAAGGCCTGAAGGCTCACTTTTCAGAAAATTGGCATACGCCCTATTATTTGAGTGTAGTGCTTCTGATGAGCTGCTATCTCATCTTCAATTATTTTTATCTAGGTGATATCACCGTCGAGCGTTGGATCAATCGGACTTTCAGTAAAAATCATTGGGGCACCTTCGCTTTTCTAGCTTTTTACAGTATCCCCTATTTTGGCACCCTCATTTTATATGGTTTCTGGCAAAAAGACTGGGATTGGGCCCGTTCTCGGGCTTTTTGGATCAGAAGTCTTTTTGGGCTTTTGCTCCTAAGTTTTGATGGCGCATTTTACTACTATCGCCATGTCGGAGAACTAGCCACC
>CAZHOC010000164.1:0-8517 GCA_964534295.1 uncultured Bacteroidia bacterium
GCAAAAGCTCGATTTCATCCTCTGCGCTCGAGATATCGGCCTTCATATCCGAGATCAGTTTTTCTTGAATCCGCATCCGCAGATTTACTACTCGTAGGTCTGCTAAGGCTTTTTCTGTTTTGCTGTAATCTCCACTCAAAAATTGATTACTAAGAGAAAGATGAGACTGAACGCGTTGGCTATCAGTGTTTTGTGCCTTTGCCGGAAATACTACAAAAATGAATAGGATCCCAATGCTCCATAGAAGGAAGCTTCTTTGGGTCAATCGACTTGGGATGAGCGTATTCATCTTAGGCTTTAAGGACAATCTTGGCGGGTAAAACCACTGGGAATGTCAAAGGAGAAATTCAAGTTTGACGGATTAACTTGTACGCGCTTGTGTCTAAAAGTCAGGGATCCATCTAAGGGAGCTGGCACCTGAAGTTCGAATGCCATCGGAAAGTTCTGGCTGTTTACTTTTTCAAAATCTTTGTAAAAAGCATCACTTTGCCCTTCAATAGCAGGATTCTCTACACTGAGCCTCACTAACTTCTTCAATTCTCGGTCCAAATAGTAATCTATCTTAGTAGAATCTAGGCTTCCTGAAAATTTGAGCGGATTACTTTCTGGAGGACTACTCAATTGCATATTGGGAGGAATTGGGGCATAATCTCCTAAAAATAAAGCCTGAATCATCTGAAAATCTGCCTCTACGCCAAGATACTCTTTGGCTAAACTATAATCGCAAGCATAATAAGCCTGATTGAGCTTGTCTTGCACAAAGATTGAGTCAGTAGTAATCAATACTTTAACTACCTCTACAAATTTGGATACCTTGATCAAAATCTGCTTATCCTTTTGGATATGGATACGATAGCTAGCCCCTAGATTAAGATCTGGGGTTCTGATATCTGCTTTGCCACTGATGGCTACTTCTCGAAAATCAAAAGGACTGTTGAGAATTTCTTCTGCCAAGGCATAATCGGCATCCTCCTTACTAGTCTTGTTACCAATTTTGCGAAAAAGCTCACAACCAGTGAGAGTAGGCAATAATAAAACGATGATTAAAGCGAAGCTTAGAGAGGTGTTTTTCATAAGATCTTAGAGTTCACGAAGCTTTTTGTCTATGTCCAAGCTGACAGCACCCAGTTTTTTGGCTTTTTCCCATTGCTGTCTTGCTGCGCTGGCTTTTCCGCTTTTGTATAGGGCATCACCATAATGCTCTAACTGTTTAGCGGTAGGGCGACCTAGGCCATTGAGGGCTTCTTCGTAAGTTTTGACCGCCTCGCCATAGGACCCTTGCTTGTATGCTATAAGACCCTGTGTAATCAAAAAGGCTGCACGTCCGGGTTGAAGCTCCCGAGATTTCTGAGCCATTTCGGCAGCTTCGGATAAGCGTTCTCCGCGGAGAGCTAAATGATATGCGTACTGATCTAAGATATTGGCATCCTTGGGAGAAAGGGCAATTGCTTGCTCAAATCGTTGGTCTGCTTCTGCAATGTCTCCTTCTTTTTGATAGAGACTTGCCATCTGGAGATGAGTTTGTGTGAGCAGAGATTGATCTTGGCTACCTTTCCTGATGATTTTATTGAAAGCATAAAAGGCAGCATCTGTATCATCTTGCTGCGCCGCACCTAATCCATAATAGAATAAGATCCTTTCCTGGTTTGGAAACAACTCTAAGGCTTCATCTGCATCATCATATAGCTGGGCGAAATTCCCGGATTCATAATCAGATTCTAATAGTTCTTGCCAAGCATTGGTATTAGTTGGATCTAGATCCAATGATTGTTTGAGGTAATAACGAGCAGAATCTGGTTGATTATTTAAACGCATGCTACGGCCTTGTATAGCCAAAGCCTGAGCGTTCCCAGGATGGGTCTGATACAATATCTTACTCAGCTTTAAAATGCGTGGTACCATTGCTGCATCTTGGCTGGCAAAGTTTAGCAAATTGTTGAGAATATAAACCTTTCCTTCTACCTCAATATCAGGATTTTGTAACGCCCGATTGAGGTATTTATCAGAATTGACCATATCCTTTTGCTGACGATAATAATCAGCCAAAGAAAGGAGAGCGAAACCATTATCTGGTTGATATTCAAGTAATTGCTCTAGTGTCCTGATAGAAGCTTCCTTGTCCCCGCTCTGTTTTAGTAGGTCGTATTTGATCTGATAAAAGCGTGGATTATCAACTTCGCTTGCGATCAATTGATCTGCTACTTCGATTGCTTGAGATAGCGAACCGCTTTTCTGCAGTAAGGCAATTTTACGAATACCAATTTCCGGACTAAAGCCTTTGCTTTGCTCTAATGCATCTAATTCCTGCACAGCAAGATCAGCTTGCCCGTTTTTGAGATATAGCTCTGAAAGATGTATTCTTTCTGAAGGTCGATCTGGGAACTTCTCAGTAATCTGTACTAAGACGGCAATCGCATCTTTATACTCACCGCGCTCTTCATAAGCTTGTTGAAGGATTTGATAGTACCAGTAGTTGTCTGGATTTCCTTCCACTGCCTGATTGGCATAAATTACTGCCTGCTCGTATTCTCTTTGCGCGAGGCTGAGTTTTGCTAAGTTGTACTTTGCGGCGTGGTTTTGAGGATCTAGCCGAACTACCGATTCAAAAATTTCCTTGGCTTTATTATAATCGCCCCTTACCATTTGGGTAGTAGCCTCAACGTATTGCTGTCTGATTTCTACTTGTTTGGCGTCAAGCACATTGGGATCAGTCTGACTGACGGTTTGTGGCTGAGGGCTTTGGGTAGTTTGTTGAGTGGTCTTGCAAGCCAGTAGGCTTCCCAACAATAAAATATATAGAACGACTAATCGCATTAACTCCAAGGTTTATCTTATAAAATACACACTATTTGCCGGTATGTCCAAAGCCACCTGCCCCTCTTTCTGTCTCGCCCAAAACCTCTACTTCTTCCCATTGCACTTGCTCATGTTTGGCAATTATCATCTGGGCTATGCGCTCTCCTTTTTGGATAGTAAAGGCTTCTTGGCCTAGATTGATCAACAATACTTTAATCTCTCCTCGATAGTCTGCATCGATCGTACCGGGGGAATTGGGGATAGATAAACCATGTTTAATGGCTAGACCAGAACGGGGTCTTACCTGGGCTTCAAAACCAACCGGCAGTTCAATAAAAAGACCTGTCGGTACCATGGTTCTCTCTAATGGGGCAAGTACTATGGGTTCGTCATTATTGGCTCTTAGATCGACTCCCGCTGAGGCTGGGGTTGCATAATGAGGTAATGGATTATCGGAACGATTAATGATTTTGACGCGTGTTATAGACATTTTTCGAGTTGTTGAGCCAATTGAAAATCATAGTCAGTCAATCCGCCTGCATCATGGGTACTAAGACGAACGTGAACTTTATTATAAACGTTTGACCATTCTGGGTGATGATTTGCTTTCTCTGCATAAATCGCAGCTTTTGCCATAAAGCCAAAGGCCTCTACAAAATTTTCAAAGAGATAGGTTTTTTCTATCCCGCTATCGCGGAACGCCCAGCCTGAAAGTTCTCTGAGGGGAGCTTCGGCACTTTGTGCATCGTAAGTTTTCATATATCTAGAGTGGCTTTGTAGCAAGTTAGGTAGGTTTACCGTATTTTACCTAATGTTCTGTTTTCTAACATAACCTAAAAACTATGAATTTAAGATTTTGGCTTTTTTCAATGGCGATGTTTGTGGCAATTTTTGCCTTAAAAGCCAGTGGAGACGCTACTATTTCTGGCACCATCCTAAATGCCAGTGAAGGAGAAATTTCTCTTAGTTATAATGCAAATTTGGTAGGATACAAGCTAAATGAGCTTAAAGCAGATGTAAGTGAAGATGGGCAGTTTTCTTTTGAAATGAGCCTTGATAGAGGGCGTCAATTATTATTGGTTTTCAATGGTAAAAGACAGGCTATTTATGTGTATCCCAATACCGATTTGAAGTTGTCATTGGATCTTGAAAATTTTGGCAAAGAAGCTGAAGTTAGCGGTACTGGAGCAGGGGTAATCGCTACCCAGGCCTTGATGAGCTACGAACAGCAGTTTGGACGCGCTGTTATTGGGGCGGAGCAGAGAGAGTATCTGATGAGTCCTTCTGGCGAAAAATTGGTTGAATACGCTCAAAGGCTAAAAGAAAATCAGCTAGCTTGGTTAGAGGAGTGGCAGGCTAATGAGGACATGCCCGAATCTTTCTTGGCTCATATGAAAAACAATATCCAATATGGATACGCCAATTTTCTCTTCACCTACCCAAGGTACTATGCTTACTATCAAAAAATAGAAGAAGGGGAAGAGGTGCCTTTACCAGACGGATATTATGAATTTCTCCAAGATTTAAAGACTCAAGATGATGAGGCGCTGTATTCAGGTGAGTACCGTTCTTTTACCACTATGTATCTCAACTATATGCATCAAAAAGAACAGGCGGAAGATGCTGAGCACTCCTTATTTAGCTTGCTAGAAACTTCAAAGAATCTCTTTGAGGGTAATACCTTGGGCTACGTACAAGGGACCTTGATCGTGGAAGAGATGAAATACGTGAATGTAGAGGATGGATTAAAAGCCTATCCAGAGTACATCAAAGAACCCTATAGTGAGATGTTTGTCGAGGAGGTGAGACCTACCTATGAGATCACTTTGGCTCTATCTGCAGGTAATCCTGCTCCTAGCTTTACGCTTATTAATAAGGAGGGTAATGAGGTCTCACTAGCCGATTTTAAAGGAAAGGTTGTATACCTAGACTTTTGGGCGAGCTGGTGCGGTCCATGTATTGGTGAGATGCCCTATGGTAAAAAGCTTCAAGCAAAGCTAAAAGAAGAGGAGGTTGTATTTGTTTATATCTCAATCGACGATACCGAAGAAGCATGGCGTCAAGGTCTTGAGGATAATGAGATGAAAGGAGTGCAGCTTTGGACTCCCGGTTGGCAAACAGAGGTTGTGAAATCCTACGGAGTAGAAGGTATTCCTAATTACTTTCTTATCAACCGAGATGGAACCATCAATATGCCTAATCCAGATCGCCCAAGTGGCGAGGAGGTAGAAGCTCAAATCAGAGCTGCTTTAGAAATGGATCTCGAATCTGATAAGTCGAGGAAATAAAAAATTCGTCTTAGTCTTAATAGCAAAAGCCCTGTCAATTTTAATTGACAGTGCTTTTGCTATTCTAAATGAGTCTTAGTTATTGTTTCCTCCAGCGCCAGCAGGGGTTGTAGGCTTTTTGATCTCACCACGGAAGCGGAGAATCTGATTAGTGCCTTCAAAGTTACCCGTTACAGTAACTGCTTTGCTTTGTACGCCAGATTTGCCAGTAGAATTAAACTTCACTTCGATGAAGCCTTCTTCACCGGGAGCGATCTCCTCACGAGACCACTCAGGAGTAGTACAACCACATGATGGCTTGACGCGAGTTAGCTTTAGTGGCTCAGTACCATTATTCTTGAAGCGGAATGTATGGCTTACCGTTTCGCCTTGCTTGATAGTACCGAAATCGTGCTGAGTCTCGAACCACTCCACAGAAGTCGGCGCCATTTCTTTGGCTTGCTGGATGTAAGCTGGTTGAGCTGGAGCAGCAGGCTTAGCTGGTTGAGCGGCAACACCACTACTTTGAGGAGCAAGCTTTACTTCGGCAGCAGGCTTTGGCTGAGGGGTAGCTGTTGGCTGTTCTGCCACTGCAGCACCTTTTTGGCGAGCTTCCTCCGCGCGAGCCGCAGCTTCCGCCTTTTTGGCCTCCATGGCGATGTAGGCATCACGCTTGCGAGTCGCATAACGCAATACTTCCATTTGCATCTCCTCAGGCATTTCTTTTAATACCGATTTGAGCTCTTTTTTGACATTGGTCTTATCAGCCGTTTGCGCAAAAATGTTTTGGCTACTTAGCATAAATAGCATCATAAATGCTACAAGAATCGTAGATGAAAATTTCTTCATGATTATAGTTTAATCTTATTAACGCAAATAAATAAAAAATAGAGCATATCCGAACCTGTTTGCTCCCATTCTCTAACGTTTTCTTTGCTTAATTCGCATTCCTAATCATTTCTTTTTTGCAATCGTATAAGGAAAGTGATGCATACAATCAGAATAAAACATATGGTTTGCCGCCATTGTCTTAGGGTAGTGAAAGAAGAATTGGCTAAAATAGCTGGCTTAAAGGTCAAAGAAGTCCATCTTGGCTTGGTTGAATTAGAAGAAGCCCCCAGCTCTGAACAATTACAGCAGCTTCGCCAGCGTTTGGAGGATAATGGTTTCGCCCTAATTGACGATCAGAAGTCTGAACTGATTGAACAGGTTAAGACTTTGGTAATCAATGAAATCCATCATCAAAAAGCCCAAAAAGCGGAATCAGCCACCTTCTCCAATTTTCTCGCTACTAAGCTTGGCTATGAATACTCCTATCTCAACGAACTCTTTTCCAGTACCGAAGGCAAAACCATTGGGCAATATATAATCCTACAAAAGATCGAAAGGGTAAAAGAATTGTTGGTCTACGATGAGAAAAGCCTTGCCGAAATCGCCTTTTCTTTAGATTATAGTAGTGCCCAGTACCTTTCTTCTCAATTCAAAAAGTTTACAGGATTGACACCTAGTCAATTTCGAAAAATCGGTCAAAAAGGGCGCAAAAGCCTGGATAAAGTATGAGTCAAGAACAAAAATCATACATCTAGTCCGATTTTTTATAAAACTTAGCGTTGTACTACCCGCTATATTTGTAGATATAAAGATAATCCTATGTCTCAAACGGCAATTCAGCATATAGAACTCAACGTCAAAGGCATGACCTGTGCAAATTGTGCCCTAGGGATTGAGCGTTACTTGAAAAAAGAAGGGCTAAATGAGGTCCAAGTAGACTTTGGTAACGAGGAGGTGAGTTTTGAATTAATCGAACCTAATAAGCTGCCAACCTTCATTAAGGGAATAGAGAAGCTGGGTTTCGAGGTCGTTAAAGATGAGCAAGCTGCTTCTGGCTTAAGCACTGTGGAGAAGTTGTTTTATCTCAGTCTTCCCTTTACCCTTTTGCTGATCCTGCATATGTTTTTACCACATGGTATTTTGCATAACCCATGGGTTCAGCTTGGACTGGCACTGCCGGTTTATCTGATTGGCATGTACCATTTTGGCCGGTCAGCCTGGTTTTCCTTAAAATCAGGCGTGCCCAATATGGATGTCTTGATCACGATGGGCATCACTGCCGCCTTTGGCTACAGCCTTTATGGGACGCTTATAGAAGCAGGGCCTGACTTCCTCTTTTATGAGACTGCGGCAAGTATTGTCAGCTTGGTACTCTTAGGCAATTTACTAGAGCATAAGTCAGTTCAAAGAACGACCTCTGCCATTAAAGACCTGAGTGATTTACAACCCTCCATGGCTCAGCGTTTACATATTTCACCCTCCGGGGAACGCTTGGAGGAAATTGATAGTAAAGAGATCAAAAAGGGCGACCTATTGATTGTCAATGAGGGGAATCAAATTGCTGCGGATGGCATCCTGCTCGCTGGTGAAGTGGAAGTGGATGAATCGATGATCAGCGGAGAAAGCCTTCCTGTTCCTAAAAAAATAGGGGATAAATTGATCGGGGGGACGATCCTTGTTGCCGGCAACCTCAAGATGGAAGCCACTGCCATCGGCAAAAAGACTACTCTGTCGATGATCATTGACTTGGTCAAAAAGGCGCAATCTGATAAACCTGATATTCAACAGTTAGCTGATAAAATCAGTGCGGTATTCGTGCCTGCCGTCTTAAGTATCTCTCTACTTACCTTTCTGTTGTCCTATTTGGTCTTTGACCTCAGCCTGCAGTTTGCCATCATCAACAGTGTGGCCGTTCTTGTTATTTCTTGTCCCTGTGCTATGGGATTGGCTACCCCTACTGCAGTGATTGTTGGGATAGGGAGAGCCTCAAAAAAGGGGATTTTGATCAAGGGAGGGAGAACCTTAGAAGCCTTTGGTAAGGTCCAAAGAATGGTTTTTGATAAAACTGGTACCCTAACTACAGGTGCTTTTGCCATTGCAGATTTTGTGGCGGAGGACGGCTCTGCCGAACGCTCAAAATCTATCATTTTAGCTATGGAACAACGCTCCTCCCACCCGATTGCTCGTTCCCTGACTAGGGTACTAAATGATCATAAGGCTGCTGACTTAAGCGGCATCAAAGAAATAAAAGGGAAAGGAGTAGAGGCTTATGATGATGAAGGCAATCACTACCAACTTGGTAGTTACTATTGGCTTGCTGGGGCGGGGATAGATGCCGGTTATGATCTCTACCTCTTGAGAAATAACAAACTCCAAGCAAAGCTTAAGATAAAGGATGAACTTCGCCCCGAGGCCTATGCCATGATGGACTTCCTCAAGGCCAGAGGCATCGAGACGGTATTATTGAGCGGAGATCGTAAAGAAAAATGCAATTCTATTGCCCAAGAACTAGGTATCGATCAGGTATATGCTGAGAAATTACCGGAGCAAAAATTAGCTCTAATCGAAGACTTCTCAGCCGAAAAACCCACTGCCATGATCGGGGACGGAATCAATGATGCTC
>CAZHOC010000165.1:0-8479 GCA_964534295.1 uncultured Bacteroidia bacterium
AGTTTACTTTTTAGAACTAATAAATTTTATTTATCGGAGTAAACTTTTCTGGACTTTCGTCTTTAAAAAAGAGAGGATTTAATTGATTTCATCATCTGTGAGGGAATCTTCAATTGCCAAAGAAAAGGAATTGACAGCTTCGATAAAGTGTGAAAATTGAAGGTCAGTCAGATTCCATTTTAAATAGGAGAGCCTTTGTAAGAGTAAGTTTCTGTATGCATCGAAGAGTCGTTTACCCTTCTTACTTGCGTGCAATAATATCACTCTCCGATCATGTTCAGTGTGCTTCCGAATGAGTAAATTACTTCTCTCAAATTTATCAATAACGGAGGTAAGCGTACTTAATTTTATCCCAAATTTTAGGGAAACATCCTTCATCTTTTTCGGACCTTCCATGACGATATATCGCAAGATCATGGTCTCTAATAAATTGAGCTTACTCGTCTTTTGCCAAGATGCTTCGTGATCCCTGATACTCTTTTTAAATTCTAATAGAGTACGCTCAAATTTTTGGAAAGTGTCTGATTTTGGATTCATTATGCTAGGTCAGAAGAAGCCAAAGAAAATGTGTCCTCTTCTTTGAATCTTAAAGGGGGATGGATGAAAATGAGTTTCTAGGCTTTCAAGCTTCTGGACTTACATATTGGGAAAGTTTATCCATGCCAGTCAAAAGGGCGCTAAATTGTTGGGCATCCAGAGAATTCTGTAAACGCTCTGCAACGAGTTGAATATGGTTGCTGTAATCTCCGTAGACTTTCTTGCCTTTAGGAGTAGCTTGCAAATGTACCACACGACGATCGTTTCTTGAGTTTACTCGCTTTACTAATCGACTTCTTTCGATCTTATCAATGATAGAAGTAAGAGTACTCAGCTTAACCTGAAAGTGCTCGCCTATCTCTTTCATTTTCTTAGGGCCTTCTATTACTACTAGCTGCAATATTTCCATATCAAGAGCAGTGATCTTATACTTCAACTTGATATAGCTTTGGTGCTTTCTGTAAATGTCAGCGAGATCGTACAGGCTTTTTTCAAGCCGAGCAAGTTCAGGAGATACCGGTTTGTTTTCAACCAGATTCATAAGGATAAATTTGAAAAGAGTTGTGTTGAATCAGATCAAATATATAATTCGACCTTCATATTTTCAAGATTTTGCAGTTAAATGATTCTGGAATCTAAAATTCCAAATATTGGGAATATGTTAATTTGATTAGAAGTGATGTTGAGTGGTTAGACAGGATTGTTAGCTTGGCTAAATCAAAGACTTTTTGTGTGTAAAGGGTTGATTATCAATGTTTATTGTGTTGGTTTCTTCCTTCCTTTGATCGGCGATTATTCTAGGGTTTTATGTAACAATCGGCCGAAATATACATGTTGGAAAATTAATCAGGGGATGTTTAAATTGGGTATCTCATTACCCAATACCGTAAAAAAAGACTATCATGCATTGGAAGTCAAAACAACAAAATATTCAGGCAAATTATTGCTGTTTACAAGCCTACTTGTGATAGCAACTAAATGACATAAACAGCCTAGAAAGTGAATATTTCAAGTATCTGAGTAATTACTCACCTTTTTGGCCTTAGCTCATCAAGGGCAAAATCTGAATCGATAAAAATCACGAATTAGAGTAATTTTTTGGAAGTCTGATTTTGCCAAAAGTCGCATTTCTAAGCCTTAATGAGATAAAACCTCATTTTCTTTATGGCAATATTCCGTGCAGCGGCCCTCCTTTTGTGCTCAATTCGTCTACCCTTTTACTTACTTCAGGATTTTCTACCAATGGCGGTGCGTGATGCGGCTTGATCCGTGCATCGATGATCACAGGCCCCTTACAGCCCCAGTGTTTATGCTCCGTAAAACTTTCACTCCCATAGATATCGTGGGATGGATTGGAGCGAGTAAAAGTAACCCAAAGGAAGTTGTTCAATGTTTTGGCGGCAAACACGCTGTCATCAACCATGACAATCATCGCGATTCCTTCATCTAAATATGAGGCTGGTATACTTTGGGCTAGCTGCTGCGCAGAACGATTACCCCTTTCTGCATCCCCGAAAGCTGGACTCTTAACCATTAATACACCCGGTATCGCAAAACGAGGATCCGAGAAAGCCTGCGGTAGTTTCAAATCTGCAGGGATTTGAGTGGTGAGCGTTCGCTTAGGCGCTCCCGCTGCTGCAAAAACTACCTTTGAGCCCTCATTAAGGCCCTCGCTACTGTAGTCTAAAGTATCTATCGTGGTACGAGTCTGGAAATGGAGATCTCGTCTAAAGTCTATACGCGATAATAGGTGCTGGAAGTAGGCTGAAATGTCGTGAATATCGAGATCAGGTTGGTCCTGATAGGCTGTCATCATTAAATACTTAGCCAAGGAAGCCTGACCAAATCCCAATACTGCATTAGCTACGGTTAGTATTTCTTTGGGTGAGCGTTCCTCGTAGGGAACATAACGCTCATTCCCGATCGCCAGCAATAAGGGGTGTACACCAGCAGCGTCAACTGCATTCATAGATATCAATCCAGGAACCGAGACCGGAACCATTTCAGCAGTTACTTCATGGATCAAGTCCCCAAAGCTTGTATCTTCTTGCGGAGGACGGCCAACTACCGTAAAAGGCCATATGGCACCTTTGCGATGGTAAACTGCGTCTACTTGCATGACGGGAAATTCGTGCTGCAGACTGTAGTAACCAAGGTGATCCCCAAACGGACCTTCCGGTTTAGTCGCTTGGGGATCAATACTACCGACAATACAAAAGTCAGCATCTGATGAAAGCAAATGCCCGTCTTTACGAGTATATCTAAAGTTGCGTCCTGCAAATAGGCCCGCAAACATCAATTCTGATAATCCTTCTGGTAGCGGCATCACGGCGGCAAATGTGTGAGCCGGAGGCCCTCCTACAAATATGCTCACCTTGAGCCTTTCCTTACGTTCAGCGGCGTGCGTGTGATGGACCCCAATACCACGGTGGATTTGATAGTGAAGGCCAATCTCCTTATCAGGGGTATAGTCGTTGCCGTTGAGCTGAATGCGATACATACCCACATTTGTCTTCATTATCCCGGGATTTGCCGGATCTTCGGTACAAACTTGTGGGAGGGTAACATAAGGGCCACCATCCATTGGCCAAGAATGGACCTGTGGTAATTCACTTATGCTAGTTTTGCCTTGCAGAATCGGTGCACCAAAACGACTCTTGAGCGGTAAAGCTTTGACCGCGGCAAAAGGTGTCGCTAGATATTTATGAGGCGCCTTCAAGATGGCAGTGGGATCTGCTTTTGCTTGAACGATTTTTTTGACCTGCTTGATAGTAGAGCGGAAAATGAAATTTGTCCGATCCATGGTGCCAAACAAATTGGCTAATGCAGGAAAACTACTGCCTTTGACATTTTCAAAAAGGATAGCCGGGGCACCTACTTGATAAGCGCGGCGTTGTATCTCTGCAATTTCTAAGTAGGGATCAATTTCGGCTTTAACGCGTACTAGATGACCGTTTTTTTCAAGGTCCTTGACGCAATGCTGTAAACTCCTGTATCGCACGTATTGGTATTATATACTGAATTCTCTATGTTTTAACTCGCTAGACCGAAAACGGTTTTGAGTTTTTATAAGTCTTGCGCGAATTATCTGCTTTTTGATTCTTTAATCTCCTCAAGCATCTTGAGATAGCTTTCATATCGGGAAGGATGTAAGTCTCCTGCTTCTATCGCGGCTTTGACTGCACAGCCTGGTTCATTATGGTGGAGGCAGTTGTGAAAGCGGCAATCAGGCAAACGCTCCCGCATCTCAGGGAAAAAATGCCCAATCTCCTCGACTTCAAAGCCTACTAGTCCTAATTCCTTAATCCCAGGTGAATCAATAATATATCCTCCTATTGATAGCGGATGCATCTCCGCATAGGTTGTGGTATGTCTTCCCTTATTGGTGGACTCAGAAATAGTGGAAGTCTTAATATCCAAATCTGGGTCAATGAGATTGATCAAAGTAGACTTTCCCGCTCCAGAGTGGCCTCCGATAAAACTTCTTTTATCTTTTAATAAGGCTTCAACACTTTCCTTGTACTGAGGATCAAGTGCACTGAGCACGTTGACTGGATAACCGGCTGCCTCGTAAATGGAGCGGATCTCTTCCAATCTCTCTAAGTCTTCTTCACTTTCTAGAAGGTCAACTTTATTAATGACAAATTGGATGGGTATGCCATATGCCTCTGCGACTAATAAAAAGCGATTGGCAAAACCCGTACTAGTTTGGGGTTGATCTACGGTAAACAAGAAGATTGCTTGATCTAAATTGGCGGCTAATATGTGAACGCGGGTTTGATGAGAGATTGCCTTACGCAGTATATAGTTTTGGCGGGGCAAGATTTCTTGAATGACACCTAATTCACCCTCCTCGGGAACGCTAAACCTTACCTCATCACCGACCGCAACCGGATTCGTGCTATTGAGATCCTTGATCCGAAATTTTCCTTTTACAATACAATCATAAATATCTCCTGTGTCCATTTGTACCCGGCTGGTCGATCCAACGGAACGAATGACCGTAGCTTGAAATAATTGCTGCGGTGGCCCTGGTTTAGGTTTAGGTTTCGATTTACGTTTTTTTCGCCCCATACTTAATGCACGGATTGGGTACTGATGCTACGCCAAGCTTGAAAGCGGGTGTGTTGAGGATCCTCTTGATTGGCTATTAGCCAAAATTGAGGAACGGTATATGGGAAGTCAGCCTGACACTTAATTTCTGCAGACTTGAGCTGAGATTTCTTAAAATAATGGATCTCGATACTGCCCTTTTGCCATTCATAAGCTAGCAGAGATTCGAAATCATCTTGGATTTGGGTACGATTGAGGCTAATAATTGTATCCCCTGGGTGTAGGCCTGCTTCGATAAGTGGGCTGTTGGGAAGGAGTTTCTCTATGAGAACGCCTCTTTCTGTGGCCTTAGCTTTGAGGCCCCAGGCGCTAAGAGCAAGACTGCCTAGTGGTACGGGACGCATTTGAAGGCCATAGTATTCGGCTAGTTCTGCCAAGAGCGTTTCCAACGAACGCGTACCTTCAATATAGTCTGCGAAAAATGCTTCATAAGATTCGCCACTAAGTTCTTCGATCAATCCCTGAAAATCTTCCCGGGTGTAACCTCTCTTTTTAGAGGTGATCTTTTGGTAGAGCTGGCGCATCACCAAATCCAGAGATACCTGTTCTTGCGTTCCCCGACGGAGGGTGAAATCCAACAACATCGCTACTAAATATCCTTTGGTGTAAAAAGATATTCTACGGTTAGGCATGCCGGTATCATCATAGCCGTTGATCCAGCTTTCTTGACTTGCTTTGCCAAGCGAGATTGCTTCCCGTCCCCCCATGGTATAAAAGCTACGCAACTCACCATTGATGCTGTCGATCCATTGTTGAGGACCATATACGCCGCTTTTCCAGAGCATGAGGTCTCCATAGTAAGTGGTTACCCCTTCAGTGACGTAGTGGAGGCGTGAGTAGACCTCGCTGTCATATCGATAAGGAAAGAGGTCGGCAGGGCGTAGGGCTTTTACATTCCAGGTATGAAAAAACTCATGGGAGCTAATCTCCAAAAAGGAGCGGTACATATCTCGCTCCATCAGCTGATAGCCCGGCCCCATTACGATGACGGTGGAGTTATAGTGTTCGACCCCGTGCCGGTAACGATAGGGGAGTAGGAGATTGAGATAATGATATTCATCAACTGGGCATTCGCCAAAAAAGTCGATTTGAGCCTCAGAATAAGCTCTAATATCGCGCTCCATCCGATCGAGATCGGGCTTTCCTTCGCCCATAAACCACAAAAAGACGGGTAGCTTACCTACATTAAACTTGCGTAGGATGAGGTCTGGAGCCGCAAAAAATGGAGAATCAACTAATTGGTGGTAATCCTCAAAAGTGTAAATCGGCCCTTTGCCATGCATCGCACCTGCGATTTCATAATCGCTCGGGATATCCAATTCTAATTGGCAGGCCTGATCTATATAGCCCTCGAGGGATAAGAAGAGGGTAATACCATTGATGTAGATTCCTTTTTCATCGTAATAGCTACCTCCCGCATCTAATTGATGGGTATAATAATCGTATTGAAGATTTACGGATTGGCCTTGCTGGGCCTCAACAGTCCATTTAAGTTTACTGATCCTTTGGATGGGAAGCGCATTGCCCTGCTCGTCATGAGCCTGAATCTCCCCAATGTTACGGGCAAATGATTGCGCGGCATAACGGCCCGGTCGCCAAAAGGGAAGCGCAAAAGTAAGCGAATCTTGGGGGGCGATAAGATTTATGCTGATACTTACTATATGTTCTTTTGGACGATCAAAGGACAGCCGATAATTCATATATGCTCGATTTTGGCTGTAAATATAAGGATTCGTGCGTTGGGGCGCCTAGCCTAGAGATAAGCGTTCCCCGCTAGGGTAAATAAAGTAAGGGGAAAGAGTGACCCCGCATAAAAACGATAGTCATAAGTTTGAAATTTGGGATACTCCCACTTTTCAAACAATACCTCGCATTCAACACAACGCATTATGATTGATTATCCAGAAGAATGGTAGAAACAAGGCTAAACGTCTTTTCCCTTACCCTCTTTCTCCATCTTATTATTCCATTGAAAACTTGCGTCTGGTGTGAATTTGGGCCATTTTATGGTTCTAATCCCGAAAATTCTATATTTAGTGGTTTAACGGACGCACATGGAAAATCCGGATATCCTTCAAGCCTTGCTCTACGTATTTGCCGCTGCCGCTCTTGGTGGCTTACTGGTTTGGCTCTTGCTGAGGCTACGCCTCAAAGATATAAGTGATCAGTTTTTTGAGCAGTCTGCTTTGTTAGAAAAAAGCCAAGATCGTCTCAAAAACGCAGAGGCAAAATTATCTGAAAAAGAGGCCGCTTTAGCCGCTCAATCTGATAGTTTGGATCAAATGGATCAATTAAAGGCAACTTGGCAAGCTTCTGAAAAGATTCATGCCGCTGAAAAAAGGGCCTTAAATGAGTGGAAAGCCAAAGCAGAAAAGCTAGAAGCTGAATTACGTAAAACCAGAGCGGCTCTTACTGAAAATGCTGCCCATAATGAAACCCACCTCAATGGTGAGTGGAAAGCCCGCCTAGAAAAAACAGAAAAAGAGCGTCAAGCCCTACAAAACGAACTTACCGAAGCCGCAAGACGGGAAGCCAAGTGGCATGATGAGGTTTTGGCCATGCAAGCTCAAATACAGCGATTACAAGCTCAGAATAGTGCTATTGCCCCGAGCGAGGTGGAAGAAGTAAAAGTAGCTGAACCTCCTGCCGAAGCCAGCGTGGAGGAGATTTTGAAACCGAAGGAACGCGCCAAAGAAGCTTTTACTTTGGCACGGATCAAAGAGCGTGGTAAAGGTATAAACTATGATCGGATTGGATACTCCAGAGCGGAAGAGGCAGACGATTTGAAGAAAATTAAGGGGATTGGTCCTTCATTAGAAAAAAAATTAAACAGCATCGGAATATTTTCTTTCTTTCAAATCGCAAATTTTGAAGGAGAAGACGAAGAGCTTGTAAATGAGGCGATTGAGTTCTTTCCTGGCCGCATAAAAAGAGACAAATGGGTCGACCAAGCGAAGGAAATGTTAAAACAAAATGACGAGAAGTAAGGTTTATTTAAAAAAATTCTGGTAAGAATGTGACCTTTTACGATATTTAAACTCTAATCAATTGAACGGGAATTTATTTTCCGTTTCGTTTTAGGGCGTTTTCATGGCTGTTGCCCGTTCCACCTTGGAACGGGCCTTTTTTTTGCCATGTATTTATTTACGGTGCTTTTTCTTTGGCTTCTTCTTGCCAAATTTAGAGGGTTTGCTCACGCCTCCCACCTGCATCTTCAAAAACGAAACCTCTTTATCGGTGAGGTGACGCCACTTGCCACGAGGCACATTCTTTTTGGTCAATGAGCCCATCATGACGCGATCGAGATGAACTACCTCATAGCCAAGGGATTCAAACATCCTGCGCACAATCCGGTTCCGTCCACTATGTAATTCGATGCCTACTTCATTAGGGCCTTTATTAGTTACATAACGAACTTTATCTGCCTTGGCGATTCCGTCTTCTAGCTCGATACCTTCCTTTAGCTGACTCATATGCTCTTCTGTAACCTCTTTGTCAAGGGTAACATGGTAGAGCTTTTTTACCTCATGGGAGGGATGGGTCAGTTTTTTAGTGAGGTCTCCGTCATTGGTAAGCAGAAGTAAGCCAGTAGTATTGCGGTCCAAGCGACCTACGGGGAATATGCGTTCGTTAGTAGCGGTCTTTACCAACTCCAAAACAGTGCGTCTCCCTTCAGGATCATTGGTGGTGGTAATAAAGTTTTTCGGTTTGTTGAGGAGTACGTAGACTTTATTCTCCGGCTCAAGGATTTTGCCCTCATAGCTGACTTTATCATTGGCGGGAATGATTTTCATCCCCATCTCTCTTACGACTTTGCCGTTGACTTTTA
>CAZHOC010000166.1:0-8433 GCA_964534295.1 uncultured Bacteroidia bacterium
CTGGACATTATGCAGGAGCCTTAGACTTAGTACTAGCCGCGGGGAATGTATTGGTACAAGACAATGCCATTCTCAACACCACCGTAGGGATCAAGCTACTAGTCAGTGATTCTATCAATACGACTACTACCATTGTCAATAACCTTATCTACGGCAATAATACCGGGATCTTACTTAGAGCGGGCGATGGTGGGGCAATCATTCAGATGAACGCCATCATGGACAATATTCTCTATGGCGTAGCTCAGCCTTATCCTCCCGGAGGCACCCCTGATGTGTTTACCTATAACCTAGTTAGTGGGAGTCCTGATGATTATTACAATCTAAACGTTCCCGGTGTAGGGACCATCATCACCACTAATGCCAATGGTACACCTGCTGATGGCTACCTCAATATTGCCGATCCGGGTATGTACGATCCTATGGCGAGTGTGATTCCATTTATGTCTACGCCTTTGGCGAACGCTGGGGATCCTAATGCACCCTTGGATCAAGATGGCACGGTAACGGATATTGGGGTACGCTCAGACTTCTATTGCTTTACGGGCTTTCAAGGCTACAATGCTTTGGTATTCCCGGGGGATGCGGATTATAATCAGGCCGCCAATGTATGGGATCTTCTTAGTATCGGTCAGCATTTTGGTACTACGGGTCCGGCACGGCCGAACGCTTCCCTCGCTTGGCAGGGCCAGCCCATGTCTGATTGGGGAGTACTGCAGAGCAATGGTGAAGACCTCAAACATGTAGATACAGATGGCGATGGTATCATACATGCTTCAGATACTGCGGCCATTATGCTCAACTACAATTCTACCCATAACAGTATCAGTGGTAAGCAAAATGGAGGTATCCCAATGTATTTGGGTACGCCACCCCAGAGCATGAACCCCGGCGATACGATCGTGATGCCGCTTTATCTCGGGACTTTCGATACGCTTGCTACAGATATATACGGGATGGCCTTCGCCTTGACCTATGATAGTAGTATGGTAGAGCCCGGTAGCTTCAGAATTGATTTTGATAGCTCTTGGGTAGGGATTGAAGGTCAGAACTTGCTCACGCTCCAAAAAGACCTTTTTGATGAAGAAAAGATAGACGTTGCCTTTACGCGTAATGATCAGGTGGACCAAACAGGTTACGGTCGCATCGCCAATGTAATCGTAGTCCTCGACGAAGATATCGCTAAAGCAAGCATGCCGCTTCATCTCGCTTTTGTGGATATGGTAGCCCAAGATCATAGTGGTTTGGATATCCAAATAGGTACTCAAGATGCGGTCATGGAAGTACAGACCAGCACGGATATCGAGCCTGAGTTTGATTTAGCGGCCAATGTCTATCCTAACCCTAGTCGGGAACGCTTAGTCGTAGCGTTCCGCGAAGCGGTAAGTATAGAAAAAGTCGCCCTATATAGCCTACAAGGGCAAAGCTTTACGCCAGCATATACCTCGACTACCCGTAGGGTAGAGATGCACATAGGCGAACTTCCAGCGGGTATTTACCTCCTTCGCGTGGATACTCAGGAAGGGCGCCTGCATCGCCGCATTCAGGTAGTTGATTAAGAATAACTATTTCCAGCCCCGCATAGGTGTCACGATTCTGTTGAGTTGATGGCACCTTTGCTTTTTTAGTAGGAAAGATAGCTAAGACAAAAGAAGATGAGTCTCCCAAAGCGGGTTTTACGTCTGTTGGATTAAGCTTAAAGACCTTATCTTTGGAAGAGCGATTACCAAATGAGGATTTCAAACAAAGGGAAATATTACGGGGCCAAAAACATCGAACTGTCCTTAGACAAAATTCTTCTCTCCCAGTATAATTACTCGATTGAAACTACCCCATGGCATTATCATGAAAATCCCTATTTCATGTTTGTGCTGCATGGAGAGATGATTGACAATAACAAAAAAGTGCAGTCATATCTCCCTGCAGGGAGTCTAATGTTCAATAACTGGCAAGAGCAACATTTTGGGAAAAGGCACTCAGCAGAGGCTGCAGGTTTTCATGTAGAGTTTGAACGATCTTGGATAAAGGAGAACAGTATTGACAGAAAGATCTTTGAAGGCAGTCAGAAGATAGACGATCCTAATATTCAACTCCTGCTATCAAAATTATATTATGAGTTTCTGATTGCGGATAAGTATAGTGAGGTCGCAATTAATCTGCTGTTATTAAGAATCTGCGATTCTATTGGCCTCAGAAATAATACAGTCGAGAAGACTGTTCCAAGCTGGGTCAATAGGCTAAAGGAAATTTTACATTACGACAGTACTAAGTTCTCGCTAAAAAGTCTATCTGAAGAATTAGGCGTACACCCAGTTCATATATCCAGAGCAGCTCCCAAGTATCTTTCTGTTAGTTTGGGGGAGTACGTACGCAAACTCAAGTTACGTAAGGCAATGAGTCTCTTATTGGATTCGAATCTTTCCTTAGTTGAAATCGCTTACCAAGCTGGTTTCTCCGACCAAAGCAACTTCAACCATGTTTTTAAATCTTACTACAAGCTTAGTCCTGGGAGTTTTAGAAGGAAGGTGAGAATTAAGACTTGATGTTAATATCACACAATTTTTCTTCTTGATAGAAGCCCATCTTTGGATGGAAAAACATTTAGGCTCCCCTAATGAGTCTTAATTGACACAGTAGCTTTTATCGATTATCAAATGAAGATCACCCATTATTTTACTGCAATCATACTTACAATACTAATCAGCTGTGGCCCCGCTTCTGAACCCCAGCAGACTATTCCTCAATTAAGTGTATTAAGAGATTCCATAGAGCAAAATGTCTACAAAAAGGTCAATGCTATTGTGGTTTATCAGAAAGGTGAACGATTAATTGAAGAGTATTATAATGGTACGACCAAAGATGATATACACGATGCGCGCTCAGTCGGTAAATCCATTGCTTCAACCCTATTAGGAATAGCCTTAGATGAAGGATATATCAAATCGCTAGATCAACCCATCTCTGACTTTTTTGATCTCAAAGAGTATGAAAACTATAGTGTGCAAAAAGGGGAAATCAAGCTCCGGGACCTTGTTACGATGACCAGCAATTTTGCGGGAGATGATAATGACATGAAGAGTCCTGGGAATGAAGAATATATGTACGATAGGCCCAATTGGGTTAAGTGGGCGCTGGACCTGCCTTTAGATAGTACTCGTAAATCTGGTGAGAGCTGGAAGTACTTTACGGCTGGTGCCGTATTAATAGGGGACATTTTAGATCGAGTACTTCCAAACGGTTTGGAGCAGTATGCTGAAGAAAAACTTTTCAAGCCCTTAGAGAACGATAATTATAAATGGTCTTATACTCCACAAGAAGTCCCTAGCACCGCAGGCAATTTTAGGACTTCCGCCATTGGCTTTGCCGATTTTGGGCAGCTATATTTAAACGGCGGATCATGGAAAGGCAAACAAATCATTTCTAATAATTGGATAACTGAAAGCCTAAGGCCTAAGGTAGAGACTGAATTCGTCCCAAATTTTTATGGACACTTTTGGTGGATAAAGGATATCGAGCTGGATGGAGTTAACTATAAATTAGAATACTGCTCTGGAAATGGAGGAAATAAAATCTACTTAATAAGAGAGCTAGATGCAGTAATTGTCATATTAGCCAGCGCCTATGGCACTAGTTATATGCATATACAGGCCAATGAGATCACAAGACAGTTCTTGTTACCCATCATCCGAGCAAAAGCTAAGCGCTAGCTAGAATCTTATGTGCTATTAGTTAATTGACCTCCTTAAGTTTTTCAGAATTGGGATACCTTCAATCTTTAGTCTCTAAAATTAGGGTAGACAAACTCCTCAAAGAAAGCTTGTAAGCGTCGTCTTTTGCGCGGGCGGCGCTTCATCGTTTTATCGATCATCGCGTTATAGTCTTCCTCAACATTGATCTTATAGCCGGTGGTAGGAGAGACGATCTCGGGTAGCCAAGCTGAATGTAAAGGAAAGCAATAGTCTAGCTCAGGGTGCCAGAGTTTACAAATTGGACCTTTGCTCAGATTAGCAGCATCTAATATCCAGATTTGGGGTACCCAAGAGTTGGGATCATTGGTGTCTGTTTTTACCAACATGGTGATCACTAAGTAACCATCGGTAGAGAGATCCAAGCCCGGAGGAATAGTATCTCTTTTTCGATTGACAAATTGAATAGAGCGCATCTGATAATCTGTGCTCTCGAATTGATAGGTATCCTGAATACTCATGTCATCAGTTTGGGTCCGGATGATGACAGAAGGGATCTTGCGTTGGGTATATTTGGCAACGTCTTGTGGCTTGACTAATCGCTTGTGGCCATAGTCTTTATAGAGCTCGTAGATGAAGCTGGTCAAGGTCTCAGGGAAAAGACCCATATTCTGCCAGTAAATGTTCTTAACGTTCGCCGCGGGCGTATCCCCAGAAATGATATCTCGATAGGTATGCAAAGCGACCCCCCAGGTATGAGGACCGACGGCTTCTGGTTGATCCACCTTACCTAGTTCATGAGTATGGACAGATTCCTTTATGCTAGCACTTTCAGCATCAATTACATACTTCCCAACCTTGCATAGGTCCATATTTCCGATAGCGAAGAAACTGATCCAATTTTCATCAAGTGGCAGGGGCGCTTGGGTCTCTGGATCAGCAGGTGCTAATGTATCATAAGGTCGCACCCATTCTGCGGCGCAGTTCGCGTTATTATCTGCTGTGTAGAGGGTGATTTTACCATCAGGATTGGCATAGTCTGCATTGTAGTGGAGGCAAGCATTTTCAAGCGTTACGGTTTTGGCCACTACGGTATCTGATTTCTCTAGGTCGGAGCGCTTGATGATGTAGCAATCGGTATAGGGAATTTGCTGAACCGTGGTATGTTCTCTAATCCATTGGTCAAGCTCTAGCCACATTTTATGATTGGATTCGATCGGAAAAGTGAAGCCTTGATCCATCGAGAACTTAAAGGCGGAGTTCATAAAGATGATATAATCCTCCGTAACGCTCATTTGGTGGACAATCTGACTAATCGGGAGCGGCTTTTGGTCTTCCCCTACTACATTCCATCTTTTCAGATTGCCACTCAGTCCATCCCAGCTTAGTAAATGAAACTCAGCTTCATTAGTAAATTCTTTGTGGAGCCATTTTTTGAATTGAAGCCATAAGTACTGAAGGAAGGCGATCAGAACTTCCCAAATCCTCATCTTCTTGCGAATGATATTATGGAAATCACTTTCAAAATCACTGATCACTTGTTTCTTGGCCTCATGTCCCTCAGCTGCCTCAAACTTTGGTTTTAGCTCTTTGAGGGCGCTCATCGTATAGGCCGGATACTGAGCCGCCTTATTGCGCAAATGGATAGAGCTATACATCTGCTTTGAAGACTTGACAAAGTTGACCGAGAAAAACTCTCTGGTCTTTGCATCAAATACAGGGTGAGCTGACGCAAAAAGGGTAGGGAAGGGGCGCTTAGCAAAGAGGGGCATGGTTGATTCCCAATCTACCAAGGGGCCAATGCCTGTCCTGAGTTTAAGCGTTACCGGATCAAACTCCCAGGGTCTGCCGGCATCGATGGTAGCAAGTAGGCGGGTATTTTCCTCACCAGGATACTTAATGGGGACTATCGCAGTGTTGGTCTGGTTGCGAGAGCCTACTTTCATGGATACTCGGCCAAAGCCCATGTTTTTGAAACCAAACTTGTGATAGTTTTTATTGAGTAGGGCTGGACCCCCAATTTTGGTGGCCTCATCAGCATAGTAGCAAGGCTGCTTGAGGATGCGACTTTTGTATTTGACTTTACCGGCTTCGGTTTCATCAAAGTCTAGCCTTAGGATCATACTGTCTCCGTTGAGCATGGGGGAGCCATACTCTTGAAACAGCTTGCCATTAGCTTCATCTTCGGGGGTGCGATATTTTTTGTAGGGGAGGCCTTCAGAATTGATAGAGCCTACGGCCGAATTGATGAAAACATGTCCGCTGAGATCTTTGGGCAAATCCTGAGCGCTGTATCCATCCACAAATTGAAGTTCAAGATCCAGCTCTTTACGACTGGCCTGTACAATTTTTTGCATGGGGTGAAGTGGGTTTGATTCAATATATCAAAATAAATCACTCGCCAACTATATTTTCCATGTTTAAATCTATTTTTAGTAGATTTTAGGGGTTCTTACGTAGCTAATAGGTGTTTTTACCTACACACCTTGGCCTATGTTTTGGTATATTTAAGATATGAACACCTACCCAATTCGCAGTGCCATCCTGGTGGCATTGATGAGTTTTTGTGTGTGTGCCCAATCACAAACGAAGCTCCCAAACCCCCTTAATGACCAGGTTTTGGTCATTAATGCAGCGACTGAAACCGAGCAAGCGAGCAATTTTTCCCTACAAGATTATCTCTATGTTTTACCTGATTCACAAGGTGACTTAAGCCTCGAGCAGGTGTTGAGCCCTGAGCTGCAGAGTCGTTTTAGTGATTCCCTCCGGGAACGCTTAAGCGCCTTTGATAGTAAGGTGAAGAATTACTGGTTGAGATTTACGATCTCTCATGAAGCTGCCTTAAGTAAGGATTGGCTCGTCAATTTTAGTTCGCCCAATGTGCAGCTTTACACCAAAGCTGATAGTGCCTCTCCTTGGACGATGGTTGAGTCTGGAATATTTACCAATTATGCTGATCGACCCTTTCAGGATCAGTATCTGGATATACCTTTTATCCCCCTTCATCTACCGGCTAATAGCCAGAATACTTATTTGGTGAGGCTGGAAATTGACCCCTTAATGACGCGTAATTCGCCCTTGTTCAAACCTTTTGATCAAGTGGTGATTGAGCCGCAGACAGCGATGGATAAGCTATTTCGCTATCATCTAGTTTTGATGCTCGTCTTGGGTATCACTTTGACTGTAGCGATCTATCACTTCATCCTCTATGCTTATAACCGTGATCACCGCTTTCTATACCTGGCACTCTACAATATGAGTCTGTTCCTCCTGACTTTTAGTTATGGAGGCTATATGGCAGAATGGTTTTATGCTGACAATTTAGAACTCTTCCATCGGTTCAACGGCATGTTGATGTTGTTGGTCAGTGCGGTCACGACGGTGTGGCTTTTGCGCTCATTTGCAGAGACCAAAGCTCGCTTTCCTAGGATTGACAAAAGCCTTCGCTTGATCATGATTATCCATTTGGTATTGTTGATTCCAGCGGTTTTCATCAGTGCGATCTCCAATCAGGGACTGGCGCTTTCTGCGACTCTTTCGGGCGTGGTGATGATTTGGTTGCTTTTCAACACTCTTATTGATGGTTACAATATTTTCGTTTTCTCCTATGCGTGGCGAAAGGGAGTACGCAATGCCGGGATTTATTTAATCGCCTTTGTGGTTCTCGTCGTCAATGTATACAGCTCTATTTTGGACTACACCGGATTTTTTGAGCAAAGCTTTGGTTTTAGGCTCGCAGATTTCTTGCATCCAGATATAGGCATTGCGATCCACGGTTTGATTTTGGCGTTCGGCTTGGCCGCTAGTTTTAAAGCCCTCCAGCAAGAAAAACTAGAGTCTGAAACCCTACGTCGCCTCGAGCAAGAGAAGGTGGTCTTGGAACTAGAAAAGGTCAACCAATTAAAAGATCAATTCCTTGCTAATACTTCCCATGAGCTACGGACGCCCTTAAACGGAATAATCGGTCTTTCTGAATCCATCATGGAAAGAGTGGATGATGCAGATGTGAAGGATAATATTCAGATGATCGTTGCCTCCGGCAAACGCTTAGGTACTTTGGTCAACGATTTGCTCGATTTTTCCAAGCTGCGCAATTTCGATATTGAATTACAAACTAAGCCGCTTGATCTAAGAAGCATGGTGGCCGTGGTATTGAGATTAAGCCAACCACTTTTAGGGTGGAAGGAGATTTCCCTGCATAATGAAGTGCCAGAGGATCTAGCCCCTATAAAGGCAGATGAAAACCGTCTGCAGCAAATCTTGCACAACCTTATTGGTAACGCCATAAAGTTTACGGAGGAAGGTAAAATCGTGGTCCGCGCGAAGCAGGAAGGAGAGATGATCAAGATTGAGGTCGTTGATAGTGGGATTGGTATACCTTTAGAAAAGCAAGCCTTAATTTTTGAAGAGTTTCAACAGGCTGATGGCTCCATTTCACGTGAATTTGGCGGCACTGGTTTGGGCTTGACCATCACCCAGCAGTTGGTTCGCCTGCATGGCGGTAAAATAGGGGTCGAAAGTGAAGCCGAGCAAAAGGGATCCACCTTTTGGTTCACTTTGCCTTTGAGTACTAGTACTGATCAAAAGGTATTTCAAGCGACTGAGATAGATCAAGAACTTTTGCCCTTACGACCTATGCTACCCGTCGTGATGGATACGGTCTCTGAAAAACCAAGGGTTCTTACCAAAGCGTTCTCCGAAGGAGGAAATATGAAAATCTTGGTGGTGGATGATGACCCTATCAACC
>CAZHOC010000167.1:0-1390 GCA_964534295.1 uncultured Bacteroidia bacterium
TAGGTGCCCCGCAGAAAGCATTTCGTGCGCTAGCTTCCTAAAGAGAGTTGGATCACTTTTTAGCCCATCTTCTCCACCGGTGACGTGTTGAAGAAAGCTGCGTCCTTCGGCCAAGGTCATAATAAACTCGGCTGCTTTACGAGGACTTTCGATTTGGATCAAACCTGCTTCTGCGGCGCAGAGTACCTCAGTTTCGATACGTTCGAGCAGTGATTGATACAAATTTTCGAAGCGTTCCATCACTTCCGGCAATCTGAGTCCCAAAGCATAACAACTATAAAACACTTTGTGATTCATGATGCGGTCCCATTTCATTTGGGAGATTACGTCCAATACATCCTGCCAGCGTTCGGCGGGGTCGGTAGTCTCCGAAAAGTCGGGTAGTATGGTGGGTGAATAAGTGGTCATGATGTAGTCGATCAAACCAACTACCATCGCGTCCTTTGTGCTGAAATAGTGAATTAAAAGACTAGGATTTACCTCCATCCGTTTTGCGATCTTCGCAATGGAGGCTCCCTCAAACCCTTCGTCAATAATCACTTGATAAAAATGCGACAAGATCTCCTGCCGCCTTACGGTTGCCTTGCTTTTCCTTCCCATTTGGATGATGCTTGTAAGCAGATTCTGCCCTTGTTGGGGTTGCTTAAGCGTTCCCTCCTATCTCAAATGCAACTTAGGGAAAATTTTGATGTGTCGAAAATCATATTTCTAGTTAATTTGTAGATCAAACAATGATTTTACTACTATGCGTACTCCTCTCACAGTCTGTCTATTAGCGATCCTATGCCTGTCGAGCCTAGGGATCATGGCCCAAGCAAGTTTTCAAAAGCAACTCCAGACTCAGTTGATCATGGCTGAAGATGGCGATACCATCTCCTTGCCTGCGGGCGAATTTCAGTTTACGGCAAGCCTTTCGATGGACGAAAAATCAGATATCGTCATCAAAGGTGCCGGGATGGATAAGACCATTTTGAGCTTTAAAGGCCAATCTGAAGGGGCTGAGGGCCTAAGAATCACTAACTCAAAGAACATTCGCCTAGAAAACTTCACCATCCAAGATGCGGTGGGAGATTGCATCAAAGTAATGGAAACGGAAGGCATTACTTTTTATGAAATCAAGGCAGAATGGACCGGAAAGCCCAAGAAAACGAATGGTTCATATGCCCTCTACCCGGTGCAGTGCCAGAACGTATTGATTGATCGCTGTATCGCCATCGGATCTTCGGATGCGGGCATCTATGTAGGGCAGTCACATAACATTATTGTGCGCAATAGTACAGCATATCACAATGTGGCTGGCATTGAGATAGAAAATTCTACGATGGCGGACGTTTACAATTGCGAGGCTTACAATAATACAGGAGGCATTTTGGTGTTTGACCTCCCAGAT
>CAZHOC010000167.1:1429-8405 GCA_964534295.1 uncultured Bacteroidia bacterium
TTTACAACAACAAGGTATACGAAAACAACTATAAGAACTTCGCTCCGGGTGGTACGGTGTCGGTTATCCCTCCGGGAACGGGTATTCTCGTCTTGGCGACTAGTGATGTCGAGATTTACAATAATGATGTAAACCAAAACAAGACCTTTAGCATCTCTGTGTGCAGCTATCACATCACGCAAAACAAGATTAAAGACAAGGAGTATTACGCCTATCCTTTGCGGGTTTATATCCACGACAATACGATCGCCAATGACCTAAAGCCAACGACTCGTTCGCAATTTGGACTTTTGATGCGTAGAGAGTTTAAAAAAGATCAACCCACCATCGTCCTAGATGGCATCAACGATCCTGAAACTCTAGACGAAAATGGTCGCCTCAAGCCAGAAAATGAGATTTGTATTCGCAACAATAAAGGGGGTAAGTTTGCTTATCTAGATGCGGAAAATGATTTCGAAGGCTTGCATACAGATCCTTCGGATTACAATTGTGAAGGGAAGACCCAAGATGCTCCTCCTCTGGGAACTAAATAAGCTTTTTACCAGAAGTCGTACTGATTTGATATAGGGTTTTTGTAATTTAAACAACTGCTTTTATCATCATACTCACGGATACATGAAATATCTGCTATCACTCCTTTTGCTTTTTTTAGTGGGGACCGCCTTCAAACCGGCGGCCCCTCAAGGGCCAGCCATGACCCTTTCAGAATATGGATTTTTTAAGGGCAATTTGACGGAATTACAGCCCGCCGATGGGGTTGTGCCTTATCAGCTCAATACGCCTTTATTTTCTGATTATACCGAGAAATTACGCTATGTAAAGCTGCCTGCCGGGGCGCAAGTCCCTTATAATGATCAGGAGGTATTGCATTTTCCTGTAGGTACGACAATCATCAAGACTTTTTATTATCCAGTCGATGCTCGTAAGCCAGAAAAAGGCCGCCAATTGATGGAAACGCGATTGTTGATTCATGAAGAAAAGGGTTGGAAAGCATTAGCTTATCATTGGAATGAAGAACAGACAGAAGCGTTCCTCGAAGTGGCAGGAGGGACAAAAGAGGTAAAATGGATCAACAAAAAAGGCAAAAAGCAAAAACTAGAATATGCCTTCCCCAATCTCAACCAATGTAAAGGTTGCCATAGCTATGACGGGAAATTGAGACCGATTGGTCCTTCGGCTCGCCAGCTAAATGGTGATTTGGATTTTGGCCAAGGCCCCGAAAATCAGTTGGAGCATTGGGCATCGAAAGAAATGATTGCTGAGATGCCCGCCAAGTTCCTAAAGCAGCCGTTTGGAATGATCCGACTACAGGGACGCTGGACGAGAGGGCGCGTATTTGGTTAGACATCAATTGCGCCCATTGCCATAACGAACACGGACCGGCCAGCACTTCAGGTTTCTTTTTGGATGTGCATCAGGAGGAACCCATTGTTTGGGGCGTAAACAAAGCTCCTGTAGCGGCAGGACGTGGCTCTGGCGGTCGTAGCTATGATATCGTGCCGGGCAAGCCAGATGAATCTATCCTCTATTATCGACTCAATTCGACCGATCCCGGGATCATGATGCCCGAAGTCGGTCGCAAAGTCTTGCATTCAGAAAGTTTGGATTTGATCCACGAATGGATCAGTGCGATGGATCCTGCTGATTATTAAAAACAGGTACTTCCTCTTTCATTCTGGCGGAATCTTTTTTGGCGTTCGCTTTGCGAACACTTTCGTAATTGCGCTTATAGCGTTTGCTTTCTTCCTCCTGCAGGGAAAGCCCCGCGTATATGATGGCCACTAAAGCCCCGGCAATACTGATGTAAGCCCATGCCTTAGATTTGAGACTCGGCTTAGGATTTTGTACGATCTTGGATTTCTGATTGCTCATTTTTCTTATTGTTTGATCCACCTAAAATCACTGCTGGCTGTTTCATTGCTCATCCGCACGAGATAAGTACCACTAGCCCAGTTTGAGATGTTAAGTTTTATTTCCCCTTTGGTGAACGCTAGTTTGAGGCGACGCCGCCACACTAGTTGCCCTTGAGTATTGAATACTGCGATTTCTAAATCACCTACCCTGGCTTGCAAATAGCTAAAATGGACCACCTCCTTGGCGGGACTTGGGAAGGCCTCTATCTCAAAAAGGCGATCTAGGCCATTGAGAGAAAGTTCTACGATAGGACTTTGGTCCATGCTGCCGTCCTTGTCTAGCTGCTGGATGCGGTAATAAACTTTGGGGTGGCCCGATTTGAGTACACCTACATCGGTGAACGCATAGTTGCTTTGAATACTGCTGTAACCAGAGGCAGGTATTTTGCCCAGGCGTTCAAATGCTTTGCTGTCGACTGAGCGTTCTACGAGGTAGAAATCACTATTGGTCTCCGTAGCAGTAGCCCAATTGAGCCGCCCATCTTCCCCATCCAATACAGCGGTAAAGGAAAGCCACTCCACCGGGAAGGTCGTCGAATTGATATCTCGCCAATCACGATCGCCGCCCGAGTTGAGGTCGCCGTCGGCATCCTGAATCGATTGATTAGAACCCGTCGAAATTGGGCTGCTAAGCTGTGTATCAAAAGCATCATCTAGGCCATCAAAGTCTATGTCATTGCTTGAGGGCGTGTGGTCGACTATGCCATTGACATCTCCATCATGGCCTTCCAAGAGATCCAACACACCATCATTGTCGGTATCATCATCGAGGAAGTCAGGATTGTCCGCATTGTCGTGGTTATTGGGTAGAATATAATTTCCGCTTTCCTCTACATCATAAGCTTGGGCGAGACCATCATGGTCGACATCTGTAAGGCTGGGCATTTGTATACCGGCGAAAATATCAGCTGCATTGAGAGAAGATGTCTGGGCCTCGAGCAGGTCAAGTATGCCATCATTATCAGCGTCTATATCCAGATAGTTAGGCAGGCCATCTCCATCAAAATCAGCTTTGCCATCTCCAGTTTGAAAGTCAGGAGCATTATTATTGCCATATTCAGTGGCGCTAGCATCCGCAATGGTAGGTATTTGAGAAAGATATGCATCATGCCAGCCATCTTGATTGGCATCGGCGGCATTTTGGCCATCTAATTGGCCGTTTTGGTCGAGATCGACGCTTGAGGTCCAAGTTTCGATGACATCTGATATCCCATCATTGTCGGCATCTAAATCCAAGTAGTTAGGGATGCCATCCTCATCAAAATCTACATTTCGACCTCCCAAAAGACTTGGGGTGCCGCTGTAGTCTGGTAAAGCAGGGTGCCCGTTGCTAAGGTTATATTGAGTGAAAATAAGCGTTGCGCTAGGCGCATCTAATTGCCCATCTCCATTGGCATCTAAGCCCCCTATTTCTACTAAATCCGGAATGCCGTCATTATCTGCATCTAGATCAAGAAAGTTTGGAATACCGTCTTTGTCAGCATCTCCACTTACTGATGCGGAAGCATTGTTGCCATCATTGTCAAAAGCTGGAAAAGCGTCGGCCAAACCATCATTATTGGCATCGCTTGGCATCATCAGGGCCCCAGTAGTCTGATCAATCCCAATTACCCCATTGTCATCAGAATCGTAGCGGTCATCAAAGCCGTCATTATCTCTATCATCAGTGAGTAGGCCCTGAGTGTTGACTGCGTCAACGATACCATTCCCATCTGTATCTATGCCTCCTGCTTCTATGAGATCTGGTATCCCGTCATTATCACTATCTAGATCGAGATAATTAGGAACCCCATCTTGATCCATGTCTGTTTGGTTGAGTAGGCTACCGCCAGCCCAAGCGGGAGTGCCTGGCCCATAAGAATCTACGGCATCAAAACGATCGTCGAGACCATCGCCATCCAGATCATTGAGTAGACTACCGTCAGGATTAAGGGCATCACTCATGCCATCCCCATTGCTGTCAGCACCCCCAACTTCGACAATGTCGGGTATACCATCATTGTCTGCGTCCAGATCGATGTAATTAGGATACCCATCTCCATCATTATCGGCGAGACCGCAGCCATATAGATTGGCAATAGTAAAGGAACCTCCATTGCTGGCGGCATAGTCGTAATAGCGAATTTCTAGTTCGTCAATACTATCAGGGATACAAACTTGTAATCCCCCTTGGATCGAATTGTTGGTGTTAAAATTACAGCTGGAGTACCAAGTATTGTTGCCCTGCCATTGACGACAAGGAGCATTGTGGGGGTAGGTGCCATTGAGCTCGTCAAGGACGATGGTTTGCCCATTGTACTTAGCGTTGATTTGAATAGCATCATTTTGATCTATGTCTACAATCAAAAAGCAAAGGCTGCCGATAGGATTGTCAAAGAGGTAAGTGGCCTGCAGATAATCGGCAGCACTGTTGGAGTTTAAAACTCCTAATTTGACGCCAACTGCAGCTGAATAATGAGTGTTGTCAATCGAGTATTCATCGATGCCAGCTGTGCCTCCAAAAACAATAGGGTTAAGCGTTATGCCAGCACCACCTACTTGCAGATTGGCGCTGTTGATATCAGCGACAGGATCTATGCTTCCATCAAGTGGTGCAAAGATAGAGATCGTCGGATCTTCATTACACTGGTTCTCTGTGGCATCTGATATCCCATCATTATCACTGTCTTGGTCTTGGAAATCGGGCAAACCATCTTGGTCGGTGTCTCGATCTTCGCAGGCGGCAGTAAAGCTGCCAAAAGAGATAGATCCACCATCTGGTCCGGATGATTGAAATAAGAGGATTTCTAGTTCATCGACAGCTTCTGAAAAATTTAGATGTATGCTACCGTCAGTAGTTCCATTGACACCGCTGTTACAGACAGATTCAAATACATTATTACCTGCATAACTTACACAGGCAGGTGTCGAATATTCACCAACTGTAAGGGTATAAACATTGCCTCCGAGGGAGGCATTTACTTGTACAGCATCTTTTTGATCAATGTCGTGAATGTCAAACTCCAGGCTATGAACGCGAGTCGAAAACTCGAAATGAATGCGAACATAATCATTGATACTCGACGAGTTTAGAATGCCGATCTTGGGTCCAAAGATCCCTGCAATATGACCGTCAGATATTTCATAATCGTCTAAGGTGGCTGACCCTTGAGTACTAATGGTCGACATACTCAATACTGCATCCCCTAAGAAGAGATTTGCGTTGTTAATATCTAGCACGGGATCATTGCTGCCATCAAGAGACTGAAAATCAAGGTCGAAGCTTGCAACTCGGCAAATACCCTCCGCAACATCTGGAATACCATCTCCGTCGTCGTCCCAATCTTTTTCGTTGATAAGACCATCATTGTCACAATCGCCAGTATCACAAGCCGCTACTTGACTACGGCTTATTGATCTTGTCTGATTAAGAGCGAAAATACCAGCTATGATGATTCCCACAGTAAGTATCCCAATCCCTATTTGGGTATTGAGTGAGGGGAGTAGAGCAACTTTTACAGATGGTTTTTTGGCGGGTTGGTTTGACATATTTGGGCCTTGCTATGTGTGTCAGAAAGATCCTCCCTGCACTCAAAAAATCTGACACAAAAGCCTGCTTAAAGTAAGCTGTGTAATATTATGAGAGTAAATCATCCAATTCTCTCATCATGCCTAGCCATATTTGTTTCGAATTATTGGATTTTATTCGTAAATTTCACTTCGTGGACTAAATTAGTCCTGCTCTTGAACCTAGTGATACCCATGATAAGAAAGATTTGCCCTTTCTTGCTTTGCCTGTTGGTTTTTGTTGGAAATCTATCGGCAAAAAAACCTATTACTCCGTTTGAGCTAGAGGCTCTGATCAATCAGCGAGTATTGAATTTTCCTTTTTCCAAGGATAATCTATTTCGTATTGCTGCCTATGCTGAAATGAAGGGCGAATACTCGGAAAAGTTTCAGGCCTTGACCATGCACTTTGGCGGTTTAGGAGTCTTAAGCATTTATCCCGAAAATTGTCTACTAAGAAGCCCTAGAGGGGTTTTTCACCTTGATAAAATGCGTTCTACGCCCGCGCAGATTGAGCGGATAAACGAAGAGATGGCTTACCTCTTCGACAAAATCATCCTATTGGGTAATCACGATGCCAATCCTGAGCTAGTCGAATTTGTCGACAAGCATCTAGCAAAGAAAAATATTGAGCCCTTCGATAAGATATTTCTCCGACATGTGCTGGTGAAGTACGGGCGCTTTGAGAGCAATTATAAAAGAGTGGTTTTTCATTCAGACTGGTTGCCAGACTCTGCTTATGAATATCGGGCCGCAGGGGATAAGCGTACCGTGAAACGGCCGATAAATCCATTAATGGTCAAGTTAGACGAAACGATTGTGAGGGGCTACTATATTCGGGCTGGAGGTACAGTATTCGTCGAAGACGTGGATAGAGAAGTCGCTTATGCCACTGGTGAGGAATATTTGCACAATGTCTCCGCCTTCAAATTATTCGTGCAAAAACTTTTCGTACAGACCACTCATTTTATTGTCAATAAAGAAAAGGAGCGTCTTGACCTCTTTGAGAGAGGAGAGGCCAAACCTACCATTCGAGAAGTCATAAAAAAGCAGGAACCTCAACTTGCTTATTCTCCCAAACCAACGGCTGTTTATCTCCCGAATGCCCAAAGGGATAAGATCAAGAAACCTGTCATGGTCAATCTTACCAATGTCGAGCCATTGTATCATGAGTACAATTGGATCCCTATGATGTTGGGGATATTACGCAATAAGCGGATCAATATCGGTGATCCCGATGTGATCAAATACTTCGTCAATAAGCCTTATTTTGAGCGGGTGTATCAGCAGCTCAATGAGGAGGAACGCAAGCGCGTTGATGATTACCTCAAGAATCAGAATTCTGAAATCCGCAAATAATCGATTTGCATTTCGGTTTGTGGGCCGATATAAAAGGCAAACTGATTGCTCTCAAAACTCTCATAGCTCAAGACCTCAAAGAAGCGCTCGTTAAGGTAGAAATAATACAGTTCTCCTTGCTTGCGGACGGTAAAGGTATTGAAGTCATCGGGGATGAG
>CAZHOC010000168.1:0-8389 GCA_964534295.1 uncultured Bacteroidia bacterium
CCTAAGGCGATCTCTGTCCAAGGACGATCGATAAACAAATGGGGCAAGACGCCAAACCAGAGCACGAACCAAAGTTTACCGAGTATCAGACTTACCCAAGCAGAGCGAGGGTGCTCCGCAATACTTTTGTTGCCAAATTGCTCCATCCGCATCATCTGAAAATCACGGATCAAAATGGCAAAGAAGGCAAAATGGGCATACAAAATCGGAGCATAAAGATGCTGCCAGCGGTGATACCAGCGTTTTTCGGTGTGAGGATCTAGACGGAGCAAAATGCCTTGTTCGATATCCATATCACTACCGTGTACATTGGTGCGACTATGATGGGAGAGATTGTGTTTGAGCGACCATACATAGCTGCTCATGCCAAAGAAGTCCCAACTGTAGCTCATGAGCTGATTGATTTCCTTCTTATTGGAAAAAGCTCCGTGGGAGGCGTCGTGCGCTACATTGAACAAAAAGGCAGTCATGCAAATACCGACTATGGCTACCGGAATCAAGGCCCAAGGGCCCGTCCAGATGTCTGCCAAGCAGATCAGGTAAGCCGTCAAAAAGAGTACGCCGATCAAAGTAGCTTTGCGATAGATCTTTTCATTGCCGTAGCGGGTATTGCCAGTTTGCTCAAAATAGAGCCGAATCTTGCCACGTAGGGTCTTGAGAAAGTCCGATTTGTTGCCGTGGGCAAAGCGAGTCTTAGTAGGCTCACTTTGCGATTTGATTGTGCTGTGGGACATAATTGATTGTGTTATGGGTTGTAAAAGGGCTGTGTTTAGTCTAAGATTTGTGGCGTGATATCAGCGGCATTGTACTTATTCACTTTGCCATGACGGATCCTAAAGTTGATGTAGAGAAGGCCCGTTACTATGCAGCTCGTTCCAATGGCTAAAGCGAAAACAGGTGGATAGGCGAAGAAGGCAAATACCCATAAGGAATGGCTGCCGTAGGCTGCGTATGCTAGCCCTGCAAGTCCGCCTCCACCAAATCCTGCGACATAGTTTGCTGCGACATTGCGTGCGAGCAATTTTTTACGATCAGGGTTATCCAATACCTTGATGTAGCCGATTTGATTGATAGGCATCTCATAATAGGCTTCCTCTGAATTGAGGCGTCTTTGCCAAGAACGCCTAAGTAAAATGCCAACGCTCTCCTTATTGATATCCTGCAGTAAACCTTTGGCGATGAGCTGCCCCTGAGAGTTGTAGACCCAAACTTTGGGCTCAGCATCAGGGATGGAATCCACTTGATCTGCTGTATTTGCTAGGGAACAAAGCGGTAAAAGGGCAAAGAGGAGATATATTAACTTTTTCATGATTTTAGACTTTGGGGTGTGAAGGAGAAAGGGTGGGTTGAAGCTAGCGGCTAGCGGATGTTGATCATGTAGGAAGCCATAGGTATAGGGATAGCACTGTCAAAATCATCGACGACTAATGCTCCCATACCAAATTGAAAGGCTCCTCTCTGACGACGATCAGCCACGCGGATACCGGGGATCAGGAGTCCAAACTGATTGTCTTGTTCTAAGAAGATGAAGGAATCAAATACTAATGTGGCCCGACGGCTGATCTTGATCATACTAGCAACCGACATCATGGGCGCCCCTGCATTGGTTTCCATATTACTTCCCACCGTTGCATAGCCAGCCGATACTGTAAAATTGTTTTGACGATCGCCAATGGTGGCAGAACCGAAACCCAAGGCGCCGACATTTGAGGGGCCCGCCCAAACCATGGAACCGGCGAGGCCGCCTATTCCTAAATGAAACTTCTCTGCTACAGGAATAGAAATCTTAGCACTGGCTACTATAGGAGAAGCCAACCAAGTAGTCATGACCCCAACAGAAACATAATCGTTTAAGGCAAAGTGCACCTCAGGACCATAGTAATTGAACATGGCGTAATGCTCTCCCTTTTTCATCGGCAGGCCATTGGTAGAATAGAAGTAGCGGGTAGCGAAGCGATCATCTCCAACAAATTTGCCGTCTACCATTTTGCCTTTGGCGAGGACTTCTATCGTATCGACTTGGTGTCTGGGGATAATGATCTCTTCACCATCTTCCGTTAGGATGAGCACTTCGCGAGCATCCTTGCTCAAAATCCGGCCAATAAATTCCACCCCTTCATGGGTGCGTACCAACATTAGCTGGGAATCTTCTGCTTCGCTTACAGATTCTATAGAAGGACTCTGCGCTTGCGCAACACTCATGCTTAGTGCTACTGTAAAAATCGCGAGCAGATAATTAAGGGCGAGGTTTTTAATTTTTTGCTTAATCATAATCGTAAGATGTTAAGTGCTTGTTTTTGCTTACCTCACAAACATCTCAGGATTACGAAAAAATCTATTGGAGCCAGTTTGCAAAAAACTGGACTCAGTTGACAGAATAGCCCTTTTTGGACTCAGTTGACAGGGATTTGGACTAGCTTTGCACTAGTTATCGCGATAAACGCTGGGCGGCATTTCAAACTGTTGAGAAAAGGCGCGGCTAAAATAGGCGGGATCACTAAAACCTGTTTTATAGGCGACCTCAGAAACTGTTTCTTCTCCTTCTTTTAGGAGCTTGGCGGCTTCTTCTAGACGCACTTTACGGATAAATACACTAGCCGATTGATTGGTCAATGCCTTGAGTTTGCGGTACAGCTGGGTATAACTCAAGTTTAATTGCTCAGCGAGGAAATCAGCGCTTAGCTCAGGATTGAGGATATTTTCTAGGATAATTTTTTCTAATTGTTCGATAAAGAGTTGTTCTCGACTGGGCGGTGCCTGAACCTCTTCCTCTACCGCTTGCCCAGCAAAACGCTGGCGCATGGATTCGCGAAGCTCAATCAGCTTTTGGATTCGAATCTCCAGTTCCTCTCGCCGGAAGGGCTTAGTCAAATAAGCATCGGCTCCATTGGTCAGACCGACAAGGCGATCTTTTTCCTCCGCTCTAGCGGTGAGTAGGATAATCGGGATGTGGCTAGTGCGCTCGTCTTGCTTGAGACTTTCGGTCATCATCAAACCATCTTTGATGGGCATACTCACATCGCTCACGATCAGGTCTGGAATCATCTCTAAGGCTAACTTTTCCCCCTCTGCCCCATCACGGGCAACGGCTAAACGATAATCGGTTTCGAGTATCGATCTAAGATATCTAACGATCGCAGGATTATCCTCCACGATTAAGACCAAGTTTTGGCCAAAGTTTGGTGCGGATGAGCTTTCCGCGGAGCGGCTCTCCTCTACCAGCGGCAAACTAATCTCTACAGCACTCTCTGGCTTTTGCTGGTCCTTATACTCATGTTTGACCGGTAGTCGCACAAAAAAACTGGTGCCCTGATCTACGGTGCTTTCCACCCAAACTTCCCCGCCAAGGACTTCGGTAAGCGCCTTGACCAAGGACAAGCCAATGCCAGTACCCGCAGATTTTTCTTGATTGGTGCTTGATTGAAAATAGCGATCAAAGAGGTGTTTGATTTCCTCCTTGGGGATACCAAAACCCGTATCTGCCACTTCAATGAGGACTTGCTCTTCCATTTGCGGCCCATCTTCTTTTCTTAGGCCTAGCCGAACGCTTCCCCCTTTAGGCGTAAACTTAAACGCATTGCTAAAAAGATTGCCCAGTATACTCTGCAAAATCCGAGGATCTAGGTCCATAGGCAGTTTCTCAAAATCGGCTTCCACCGCAAATTCCTTCTCCTGTAATTGAGCTAAGGTCTGAAAGGCTTCCGCAATTTGATTTACTTCTTGATTGAGGTCTCCATACTGCCAGTTTGCCTCATAAGAATGGGCATCCAACTTGCTCAGATCTAAAATCTGGTTGACCAGCTCATTGAGGTTTTTGCCCTCCTGCTCCAATAGACTCAGTTCTTGGCCAACTTGCCCTGCGGGCAGCTTTTCCCAATCCTTGCGAAGACGATTAGCTACCCCGATCAAAATCGTCAAAGGGGTGCGAAACTCATGCGAGATATTATCAAAGAAACGGGACTTCATTTCATTGAGCTTCCCGAGGTTTTCAGCTTTGGTTTTTTCATTGAGCCGCTGCGCCTGCAAATAGGATTGGCGAAAGCCTAATCCCCAAGAGAAATTGAGCGTCTGAATCACAAACAACAATTCCACCGCAGGCAAACTGGCGTGAAAGAGCCCAAAGGAATCCAAAGTCAGACCTAAATAGCCCGCAGCGATGATACAGAGAGTTCCCCAAAAAAATATCCGCCCTGTCCCTTTGCTGTAGCGGGCATGCAACAAACTTACCACCAACAAAAAACTCACCTCTAGAAACAACACAAGACGATTGAGCTTTTCTAGAAAATCAAAATTGAAAGTCAATTGGAGGATTATCAGCTCCAATATGATCAGGACCAGAGCTCCGATGATGATATAGCGCCCGATCCGATCCCAAAGGGGCATTAGTCTTTTGGTATTGAGAAAGCTGCGCGCAAACTGGAAATAGCCTATACCCAGTAGATTGGAGGCAAAGACCCAGACGATAGAGTTAGTCTTGGGATGCTCTTGTAAAAAAATCTCCATCAGCATACCCGAAACGCTCAAAAAATAAAAGGAGGTCGCCGCGAGGAAAAGCGCATAATATAGGTAGGCATTCCCATTTTTGGAGAAGTAGTTGAGCAAGGAACTAAAACACATAAACCACATGATGGCGTGGAAGATGGCCTGTAAAATATTGCGTAAATTCGGAGCTTGATCTAGCCAGTAATCATAGCTCATCAATTGCACGGCAAACACAGGTCTCCGCTGCTCAATAGGCTCGATCCTGATATAAATCTCCTGTCTTTCACCTGCTGCCAAATTGAGTTCTACTTGATTGTGGGGATATACCTTGGCAATCCCATCTTTTTGAGAGATGGGCAAATACTTACCCGTATGCAAAACAGACTTAGGACCTAAATCAGATAATATATGCACCTCCACTAGGCTATTGCGCCGCGTCCCTTTGTTCCAATCAGGGGATAGCACCCAGCGGATGGGTTTCCCCTCGGGATTCGTCACCGCCAATCTGGCCCAATAGACATCTGCCTTGGATAGCTTTTCTTCCGGGTCAAAATTCTCAAACGCACTTAATTGCTTCTGCACCTGCCCCAAATCCATAGAGCCGCTCGAATCTCTGTAGATTTTTAAATCAGAAGAGACAATGATCGGTTCATTGCTTTGCCTGAGCTCGATAGTCGAGCCTTGAGCCGACAGCAAAAAGGGACATAAACCCAATCCCAAAAGGATAGATATGTATTTCATGGCCTGCCTTAACATGGGCCAAAAACTACACATTTTGCCAAACATTTGCCCAAAAAGAACTTAATTCGTCCTCAATGCAAGCAAGGCCACCCAAAAGCTATCTTTTATCCTTATGCCTCATTTTGGGGCTGAGTATGCTTGTACGTTGGGACGGCCCCAGCGATCAAGCCGGAGGTATACACTTTTGGTTGACAGCCCAAAGCTTGCAGACTTTCGAAATATGGGAAGATCAAGGATTATGGTCTTATGGCGCCAATTTAGTCGAGACCTATCCAGAAGCCTGCAATCAATTCCAGCCAGTTCCAGGGCATACCTTTTTAGTGGATGAAGCGGGACAATATTATTATACTTCTTATCCTCCCCTTGGCCTGCTCCTCCCCTATGCCTTGCATCAACTCTTTGGCATGAGCGCCACAGTGATGAGCCTACGCATTTGGAGTCTGCTTTTGTACGCCTTGTGCCTTTATTATCTTTTTGCTACGCTTTGGGGTTTCCAATCCAATTATTGGGCAGTGGTGGGTACTGCCGCCTTTGCCTTCTCGCCCGGACCTCTGTACTACCTATCCCATATCTATTTCTCCGATATGCTCGCCCTCTTTTGGTTGATCGTTTTGCTGTGGGCCATTCAGCGACAACTAGCGGGTAAAAATATGTGGTTTTGGCTGGCCCTACTTAACTTTTGTGCTTGCTATACGGAGTGGTTGGGGATGCTATTTGCCCTAGTGGCAGGGATCTGGCTGAGCCGAACGCAAAAATCTAGCCGCTGGTTTTGGTGCTTTGGTATGAGCGGATTGCTTGCCTTAGGACTTTGTCTCTGGCAATACAGTCAAATCGCAGGCTTAGCAGCATTATTAGATCAATGGCTCGGTCGCTTAAATACCCAAAGCGGAGCAGACATCAGCATTTGGCAAGGTCTCAGCACCGGCTTTCTGCTCAATCAGTTCCGTAATTATGGCGTGATATTAGTGGCTATTGGAGGCATTTTAGTTTTTTTACTCCCGATAGCTATGCGGGAGCGCAGAACGCTTAACCCTTCAACAGCATTTCGGCAAGCTCAATCTGGCAAGGAAAATAAAAAACTATCCAATAGTCATCCTGAGCCCCGTCGAAGGACCTTTATTTCTTTACTGCTGCGCAGAACGCTTAACTCTTCCGTAGCTAGCCTATTGATTCTGGCTTTGCTAGCTCCCAAGCTGCATCAATTGATATTCTTACAATTTGGTTTCCTGCATGATTTCGCCGGCTTAAAAAGCGGACCCTTTTGGGTTTTGCTACTAGTTTGCTTGGCCCCCCAAATCCAGTGGAATCGTTCAAAGCAATGGCTAGCAGGAATTCTCATGGCTAGTTTGCTTTTACTTTATGGTGGCTATCGTTATCACTTTTATGTCCGGGTCAGCAATGAGGATATCGCCCTTGGCCAACAGATTCACCAACACATAAAAACTCAACAAGAGCCCGCAGTCTACTTTATAGATAGAGAGCCCAATCCTATCTTGCATTACTACGCTAAGCATAATCTCAGTCAATGGCATGATACGCTTAGTGCTCAACAGCTCATCCAAACAGTAGGTTGTGAAAAAGCAGTTTTGATTCACACCCAAAATCTAGACAAACCCCAATACAAGAACCTTTTGCGCCCATGAATTACAGAGCCATGATCATATTGGGAGTAGCTTTTGTGTTGAGCATTGCTTTGCGCTGGCAAGGTCTGCAGCCCCAAAATGAAGGCTATCACTATTGGCTCAACTCTCATGTATTGACCACCTTCCAAGTATGGGAAGAGGAAGGCTTTAGTACCTACCAAGGCAATTTGGTTCTTAACTTTCCCGGCTCTCACAATCAATTCATCGAGATACCTACCTTCAGCGATTTTTTCGATCAGGAGGGAAATCTGTACTATACTTCTTATCCCCCATTGGGCCTTTGGGTACCTTATGCGCTCCATCAACTTTTTGGTGCTTCCGCTAGTATTGCGAGCCTACGCATTTGGGGCTTATTCTTGCTATTGATGTGTGTTTGGGTGCTTTACGCTTTGCTTAGAAGCTGGGATGTCTCAGAGGAAGTTGCCCTATTCTTGAGTTTGCTTTACCTCTTTGCTCCGGGGCCGATGTATTATCAGACCCACATTTATTTCTCGGAGATGCTGGCCCAGTTGTGGTGGTTACTTTGTCTTTGGGGCTACGGCTCGCGCCGAACGCTAGGACCGATGAAGTTTCACTTCTGGTTTTGGTTAGGGCTGAGTTTTGTCTTCGTGTTTACAGAGTGGTTGGGCGTTTTGGCCATGGGATGCCTAGGAGTGATTGGGCTTTGGGAAAAACGAGGCTTAAAATCTCTACTTCCCCTCCTCATCGGCGGCAGTCTGGCCATTGTCTTTACCCTCTGGCAATACAGCCAAATCGCAGGTTTTGATGCCTTATGGGAGACTTGGACTCAGCGCTATCTCTATCGTGGCGGAGCCAATATAAACGCCCAAGCGTTCCTCGAAGAGGTCATCCTCAAACATCCTCACCGTATGTTTGCCCTCCTACCCATCATGGGTCTGATAGGTCTTGGCATCCAAGCCTTCCGCAAAAAGCTATCCGCCCCACCTAAGCTGCTTTGGTTGGCGTTGACCCCCTATCTGCTCCACGCTTTGTTGTTTCGCAACTTTAGCTATCTGCATGATTTTTCAGCCTTGAAAAGCGGTCCCTTCTGGATTCTTTTGCTCGCATGGCTGATGATGAGCGTTCCCCGAGTAGGGGCAAAAACCCAAATAGCCGCCCTCATCCTCATGATCGGCTGGATATCCTTTGGTACCCAACGCTACTATCTCTACAGTATGACCGACAATCCCGAAAGTGCCATCGGCAGAAGTATTAAAGAGCAGGCCCCAGTTGGTATCCCTGTTTTTATGGATCAGATGCCAACTCTACCCACCATCTATGCCGCCCAGCGCAATGTCGGGGAAGGAGATAGTCTCTCGGTGCAACATTGGTTAGAAGAAAGGGGTCATTCGGAAGCTGTGTTGTTTCATATAGTACATGACACAGTGCAAACAATGCAGTCGATCTACGCTAGGGAACAGGATTAGGGCTTACTAATGTCCTTATGCTTTTTTCTAGCGTGCTAAGGTTGTAAGTTTGCAGTCTGAAACGATAAGTTCTGCGGATGAAAGTTGCAATTATCG
>CAZHOC010000169.1:0-8351 GCA_964534295.1 uncultured Bacteroidia bacterium
CCCCTTAGATTGGAATAGTCGGATCCATCATCTTTCCCGCTTACAGCTGGGAGAGGAAGTCCTTTATGACGAGACAAATGGGCTCGAGTTATCCGCTAAATAGAAAATTCCCCCAACCCAAATTCAACTTAGTCGTAAGTAGAGTTCTGTCATTTACACTCTACTGATGAAATCATTTTTACTTACTACTGAAAGACTGGGGCTAAGAGCTTTCCAGCCAGAAGATCTTGATGCCTTTGCCGCCATGAATGCAGACCCTAGGGTCATGGAGTATTTTCCCGCTACGCTTAGTCGAGAAGAATCCAAAGCATTAATGGATCGCGTCAATCAACGTCTAGAAGATTTTGGTTTTACTTTCTGGGCTGCCGAAATCCTTGATACCGAAGAACTTATAGGCTTTATCGGCATAGTAAGGACAACTATGGACACTTACTTCACGCCTTGTGTTGAAGTCGGTTGGCGGCTTGCGCCTCAATTTTGGGGCAAAGGCTATGCGACTGAAGGAGCCAAAGAAAGTCTCCGTTTTGCCTTTGAAGAACAAGACCTGCCTGAGGTTTACTCTTTTACTCCTCATACCAATCAGCGCTCATATAAGGTCATGGAACGACTTGGGATGAAGCCGCAAGGAACTTTCAATCATCCGTTCATCGCAGATGATTCCCCCCTAAATCCTCACCTCCTTTATCATATTTCAAAAGAAGAATGGGCCAAGCAATAGTGGATTTTTCTTGCCGCTAGTGTGGGTTTGTGAAATGATGATTATCTTCTCATATCACCTCAAAAAACTACTACACATGCGCTTGCTCACCATTGCTATTATCCTATTTGGAGGATTGTTGCTTCCCTCCTCATGTGAAAAACCTAATCAGGCAAGTCTTCATCAATATGACTTGATCGTCTATGGAGGTACGTCTGCAGGAGTGATTGCGGCGGTACAGGCCAAAAAGATGGGCAAAACCGTCGCGATTGTTTGTCCTGAGACGCATTTAGGAGGCATGTCAGCTTCTGGTTTAGGATGGACGGATGCAGGCAAGCAGCATGTGATTGGTGGGCTTAGTAAGGATTTTTACCATCGAGTTTGGCAATACTATCAAAAAGATTCTACCTGGCGCTGGGAGGCCAAAGATGCTTTCCGTAATCGAGGCCAAGGCAGTCGTGCGATGGATAGTATCAGTCAAACTATGTGGACCTTTGAGCCTCGAGTGGCTGAAGCGGTTTACGAGGATTATATTCTGGCCTACGAGATTCCAACCTATAGGGATCATTGGCTGGATCGAACACAAGCCCTAAGTCTCGATGAGGGAAAGATTGTGGAGATCCAAACTCAAAATGGCGTTCGGTTTCAGGCAAAAATGTTTATAGATGCCACTTATGAAGGAGATCTGTTGGCCTTAGCTGGGGTAAAGTATATGGTGGGCCGAGAGTCCAACGAAGTCTATCAAGAAAGCCTCAATGGTATACAAACCATGAGAGCGGTTAGCCATCAATTTCCGGATAGTATCGATCCATATGTCGTGAAAGGGGATCCAGCAAGTGGATTGTTACCCCGGATCCAATCAGCCGAAAAACCTACTCCAGAAGGGGGCGGCGATGAGCGTATCCAAGCCTATTGCTATCGACTTTGCCTAACGCAAGAAGTAGAAAATAGAATTCCATTTCCTAGGCCAGAAGCTTATGATAGCACGCAATACGAGTTGATCCTCCGAGTATTGGAGAGTGGCTGGCGTCGTGTGTTCCGCAAATTTGACCCGATTCCTAACCGGAAAACGGATACCAATAATCATGGTCCATTTAGTACTGATAATATCGGCTACAACTATCATTATCCGGAGGCCAGCTACGCTGAACGCCAAGTCATATTGGACGAGCACAAAAACTATCAATTAGGTTGGCTATACTTTCTCGCCAATGATCCTAGAGTCCCAGATGAAGTGCGCTTAGAAATGGCCAAATGGGGACTCGCTAAAGATGAGTTTGTCGACAATCAAAATTGGCCTCATCAAATTTATGTTAGAGAAGCAAGAAGGATGATAGGCGAAACCGTCGTAAACGAAAATCATCTCAGACGAAATACGCCTACCGAAAAATCAGTCGGCATGGGCTCCTACAATATGGACTCGCATAACGTACAGAGATATGTAGATGCCAAGGGTTTTGTGAAAAATGAAGGCGATATTCAGATAAATCCCGGTGGACCTTACCCGATCGATTATGGGGCTATCGTTCCTCAAAGAGGAGAATGTAAAAACCTTCTCGTGCCTGTATGTGTTTCAGCTTCTCATATTGCTTATGGCTCTATTCGTATGGAGCCCGTTTTTATGATTTTGGGCCAATCCGCGGCTACTGCTGCCTGTATGGCTATGGATCAAGATATCGCAGTACAAGATGTAGAATATGAAAGCCTTAAAGCTAGATTGTTGGAGGATGGACAGGTGCTTGAGGTGGAAAATGATTAGTTTTGGAGTATGAGTACAACGCAGCTTACGGTCAAAGAAAAAGAAACCATTATTGCCCTTTACGGCAAACCTTTAGAAGAGCTAGAGCAAGCTGAATTTGAAAAAACGCACAAAGGATTACGGGCCAAATTTCACCCCGACAAATTTGAGCAATATGATGATGAGGTGGTACGAGAACTAGCCAAAGAGAAGTTTCAAATCTTAGAGAACCTAGGCCAGAAAATCCGTGCTCATTTTGAAGCTGGCGGAGGACAAAAAGTCATCATAAAGGATGAGTTCGGTGAAACCGCTGTCTTTGCCTACGACAATATGAAAATCGAGATCCTTACCCGTAATAAGGATTTGAAATACCATCTCTTTGGCAGCCGCTTAAGATGGTTAGAGCGTGGAGAGCGCTTCAAAATTCCTAAGACGGGGGCTTACCTGATTGTGGAGACAGAACATAGAGGGATGAGCATTGGCTTTACGGAATCTGTGAAAATTTACCTCACCTTTGGGCCGGAGGATGACTTAGCGGAGATCACGGTATGGCTATATGAGCGCTTGCAGGGCCAGGCAGAAGCCTTGATTATTGAAGGTAAACGCTTGGCGGTCAATCTAAATGAAATGTTAGGGGTGATCAGGAAAAAATCATTTTTGCGCTTGGGAGATTAGGTATTCTTTCTATCAGGATTTATCGGAAATAGTTCATATACCTCTTGATTCCTAAAAGTCCACTCTGGGTTTTGGGCGTTTATTAAAGCCTCCTTTTTCTCTCTACAAAACCGTTTGATTTGTCTTTCTCTTTGGAAGGCCGTAGACCTCTCAGCGAAGATTTCATAAAAGAGTAGATAAGTGCAATTGTACTTGGAAGTAAATGCTCTTGATCCGTGGAATTTTGATTGATGTTCGAGAAGCCTTGAAGAAATGTCATTAGTGTGTCCATTGTATAAAGTCGTCTTGTATTTGTTACAGAGAATGTAGACGAAGTATTGCTTAGCAAACATGTTTTTGCTAGAATAAAAGAGAATTGGATCTATAAAAAGGGTTTCTAAGTAAGCGGTCGTACCCATTCATTAAGCGGTTTCCTACATTCTATTTCTCATTATTCTTCCAATTTTCATTTCGATCGAGTCCATTTGATCCTCCATTATCATTTCGACAGAGGCCGAAAGGCCGACGAGAAATCTCCTTAAGTACAAATGCCAAGCTATCTGATGGCCAATTTGATGAAAACCGATACCTCGCTCAAAAAGACGTTCTCAAATCGAAAGACAGGAGATTTCTCCTCGCTGCGCTCGTTCGAAATGAAGTGAGGGGACTTAATCGATTAAGCTTTTACTTCCTCCTTCGGAGAACGCTCATTTCCGATCAGACGCTCCACAGGGGCCAACATAAGGGTCCACACTAATTGGGCAGCCACAAAGAAAAATCCTATATCAGGCGAGAAATAACTATAGCCTACCGCGAGGCCGAGCGCAATGTTGTTGGCACCGGAGGCAAAACTCAAACTGATCCGATGGCTGCGTTCCACGAAGGGGAAAAGCCACCAACCCAGCAGGTAAAACAAAGCATAAATCCCACCTGCCACCAAAACATGCCACAACAAGGTGATGGGATTGGCAAAAATAAGTTCTCGGTTCTGAGCGGAAATCAAGACTACGAAACCGGACATCAAAATCACCACCACCGGAGTATTGATACGCCGCGCAAAATCTACCACCTTTTTTCTCCTACGCAGCGGTAGGAAGATGAGAAAGGGGAGTATGATCGTAACAGCCAAAGTCGTCAACATCGCCCAGGCGTCGATCTCCAATACATTACCCAAAATCAACTTAGACGAAAAAGGCATGAGTAAGGGCGTCAGCATGCTACTAAAAATCAATAGTATCAGACTCAGTTCCATTTTGCCCTTAAACAAGGCGGTCAAGGCAGGGGCTGTAACTCCGACTGGTAGCAAGGCAAGGAGGAAAATCCCTTGGCTGTAAAATTCCCCAAGTGGGCTACTTAGCCAGAACAGTAGACTAGGGAGAATCAAAAAACGAGCGACATAAAAAACGATTAGACGCCAGCTCTGGGCTTTTAACTGCGCAAGGTCTAGATCCATTTGGAAGTAGGAGAGCAGGATGATGATAAAGAGTTCTGCCCAGATAATCGTCTTCAGACTTTCGCCCAAATCAAGCGGTAAAAAGAGGCCCAAGGCGATCCCGCCTAATAGGATTAAGCTGAAGTAGCGTTTCATAAGGCCATAATTACAAATTTACTATCAATTCCCGCCTAAGATTACGTAATTTCCAATCTCAAGCGATCAAGATTAATAATGAAACTGATACGATTTGGCCCCAAAGGGCAAGAAAAACCAGGAGTTCTCATAGAAGGCATTCGTAAGGATTGCTCCGCCCATTTTCAAGATTGGGACCGTAGCTTCTTTCAAGCCAACGGCATGGAAGAATTGCAAAAACTCCTTCGCCAAGAAGAATTGCCCGTTGTAGGACAGGAGGTAAGATGGGGCGCTCCCATTGCACGCCCCGGTACCATCCTTTGCGTTGGACTCAACTATTCGGATCATGCTAAGGAATCAGGTTTAGAACCTCCCAAGGAGCCAGTTTTATTCATGAAATCTACCAATACGATCGCTGGGCCTTATGATACGGTGCAAATCCCTCGCAAGAGTGAAAAGACAGATTGGGAGGTAGAACTAGGGATCGTTTTGAAACGTGATGCCCTTTATTTGGAGAGCGAAGCAGAAGCCGCAGACTGTATTGCAGGTTATTGCGTAGTCAATGACCTTTCGGAACGTGAGTTTCAATTGGAGCGCAGCGGCCAATGGGTCAAAGGAAAATCTTGCCCCGGCTTTAGCCCGGTTGGGCCTTGGTTGAGTACCGCGGATGAAGTAGAAGATCCTAGTGATCTGCCTATGAAGCTCTGGGTCAATGATGATCTTCGTCAAGATGGTAACACCAAAACCATGATCTTTTCACCGACCTATGTGATTTGGTATGTCTCCCAATTCATGCAATTGGAGGCTGGAGATTTGATCTCTACTGGCACCCCTCCAGGAGTAGGTTTGGGGATGAATCCGCCGACCTACCTAAAACCGGATGATGAGGTGCGCCTGACCATTGGGGGCTTAGGGAGTCAAAGACAAAAATTTAGAGAGTAATCGCTATTTCTTTAGGTTTCCATTACTTATCCAACACCCTAAGGCAAACTGGTGTGGGGATATCCCATGCTTGACCTTTAAAGCTTAGCAAACCGTCTTCACCAATGTGAAAGCAAATCACATTGTCCGAATTTTGGTTGGCGGCATAAAGGTATTGACCATTGGGATGGATCATGAAATTACGTGGAAATTGCCCTCGGGTCCATTCGTGGCCTAAGAGAGTAAGCGTTCCCGATTGAGGGTCAATGGCATAAATCACAATACTATCATGTCCCCGATTTGAGCCATATAAAAAGCGGCCATTGGGATGCACATGGATATCCGCACAGGCTTTGATCCCTTCAAAATCTGCGGGTAGCGTATCGATCATCTGGATTTGTTCTAGCCCCTCCTCGCCGCTGTATTTATATGCCAGGATGGTCGCATCTAGCTCATTGATGCAGTATAGGTATTTTCCACTGGGGTGGAACGCTAAATGCCTGGGGCCAGCCCCTGTTTGGGTAGTGGTATGGGGAGGATCGGCTGGTTGTAGACTTTGGCCTTCTAAGCGATAGCGCAGTATCATATCGGCGCCTTTATCTGCTGACAGAACAAATTTGCCCTCAGGGTCCTGCATCACAGAGTGTGCCCATGGCGATTTGCCCGGATGTTTGAGCACCTGGCTGGCTGGTTCCAACTGACCGTTCCCCGTCAAGGGAAATACCACCACTGTCCCATTGACGTAGTTTGCTACCATCGCTACATTGCCAGCAGCATCAGTACTGACATAACAAGGTGCTAGGCCAAAGGTGGATTGCTCATTAATCAAGCTTAAGCTGGCGGAATCAGGATCAAAGCGCAAAGCGGAAATCCTCCCATAAGGCACTCCAGTATCTCCGGTTAGCTCTTGTACAGCATAAATAATCGGCAAGCTTGGGTGAAAACAAAGGAAGGAAGGATTGATAATGTCCTTGAAAACTGAGCGAAACTCAATGTCTCCGCTGTCGTCATCCAATTCATAAACATAAAGTCCTTTTGCCTTGCCATCGACATGGCCTTCCTTTTTAGTATAGGTCCCGATAAATAGATACATATAGCCAATTTAAGGCTAAAAATCGTCGAATCCACCCCCGCCATTAGATCGGCTTCCTCTGCCCCCACGACGCTTTTTTTGTTGATTTAAGCGATAGGAAAAGCCCAAAGTGAAGGTGCGTTGACGTCTTTGATAAAGGCCAGACTGAGAAAATCCTTCTCCGAAGGTTTCGTAACGATAAATCCCGGAGTTAAAGATGTCCCTGATCCGAAAATTGAGGGTAGCCTTATCGTCTAAGATATCTTTATTAACCCCAAAATCGGTGTAAATAAAGGCTCTGCGGGTTCCTTGGGCGGTTTGCTGAGCCCCTCTAACATTTGCTTGCAGTTGGGCTTCGAAATCATGAGGTAATTTAAACTGTGAGTTCATACGAGCCGTCCAACTAAAGTAGGAACGATTGAGCTCCGTGGTAAAGGTTGGGTCGATCAAACTACCGCGAAATAGGTTGGTACTAGCATTGAGTCTCCACCATTTCAAGGCTTCATAAGAGAAGCTAAACTCTAGGCCCATGTCTCGGCTCACAGCTAGGTTTTGCGGCATGGAGCGAGAAACCCCTAATTCATCAACGGTGGTGATGCGTTGGATCACTCCATCAGTATGCCGATAGTAGATCCCACTGCTTAGACTCGCATTATCCCAATATTTTAGATAGCTCAGGTCAATTGCATGGGTAAACTCTGGGTCTAGGTCAGGGTTCCCCGAACGAATGAACAAGGGATTCATGAAAGTAAAGAAGGGATTTAAATCCCAAAAACGAGGTCTGCGCACCCGGCGACTGTAGCCTAACTGCACATTGTTTTCATTGGCAAACTCATAAGTAAAGTGAGCGCTAGGAAAGAGATTGAAATAGTTTTTATCATTTCTTTCTGCGGTCTCAATCAAATGAGTGGTGATATTGGTATACTCACCTCTTAGACCTAGCTGATAGCTAAAGCGCTCATGCTTGTTGCCGTAGATTGCATAGGTCGCATGGATACCCTCATCATACTCAAATTGATTACTGACAAAGGCGATCTTTTCCCACAGTTGCGCTTGATTGTCAAATTCTTCGGTGAGGTAATCATTGGTAATTCTTCGGATGCCGGCACGGTAACCTGCTTCAAATTTTCCGTGTTCGCCTATAGGCTGGACATAATCCGTTTGGAGGACAAGCTCTCGCTCTAGTTCACTGTTGTTTATGCGTTGCAGAACGCTTTCCTGGCCTAGTGATACATAGTTGGCATCAAATAGATCGTTTTGGGCGTTCATGCTTTCCGTTTCGGCCCCACTCGAATAGATCACGTCTGCTGTCCATTCATGCCCTTTCTTGGTAAAGGTTTTTTTATAGTTCAGGTTGTAGTCAAGGTTGTTCTCATCTTCAATTTCCCGAGTGCTACGCACATCAATCGTTTGGAGGATGTTTTCAAATCCAAAATCCTGAAACTCTATGCGGCCATTGTTAAAGTCTTCGCCAACACGATAGATTAGGGCAGCTGTCAGCGTATTGCGGGGATTGATAAAGAAGTCGGTACCTAAACGGATGCTATTAGAAAGGCCTCCTCGAGTGTAGGTGCCAATCTGATCTAGTACGAAGGTGCTGTCTCCTCTGTAGATTTCTTGGGTGAGGCGACAGCACCTTCGTACTAGATCAGATTGGCACCTACACTCAAGAAATCTACAGAGGAGACAGCACCTTCGTACT
>CAZHOC010000170.1:0-8338 GCA_964534295.1 uncultured Bacteroidia bacterium
TAACAGTAGTAGTACCAAGTGGATAAGTACCGTTGGCATCAGCACCACCACCATTAAAGTCATTCACGATACTTGCGATACCACAATCATCCGTAGCAACAGCTATTGCCAGGGTAGTAACGGTAGCCGAACATGAACCACCATCAACATTCACTGTAATGTTGGTAGGACAAGTCGTGAAAGTAGGCGCCACATTATCCGTTACGACTACGTCGAACGTACAAGGAGTGGTATTACCCGCAGCATCACTTGCTAAATATGAAATGGTAGTCGTTCCTACAGGGAAAACATCACCACTATTGAGACCAGTTGCATCAGTTCTTACAAATGAAGTAACCGCACAGTTGTCGCTTGCTATAGGGTTAAATGTAAAAACCGCCCCACAAGTGGCAGCGTCAACATTTAGATTATTAACCGGGGCAGGACAAGCAGCAATGGTCGGAGCTTCATTATCAACGACTGTATAGTTGATCGAACAAACAGCAGTCAAACCAGCAGCATCAGTTACAGTAAATTCTACTGTGTAGTTACCAGGAGCTTGTGAAGTACCTACTAAAGGACCGCTTGTTTGAGCGACAGAAGCACCAGGACAATTGTCCGTAAAAGTAGGAGTGTAGTTAAACACACCAGCACAAGTACCAGGGACTACGTTCACAGTTTGTAAACCAACCGGGCAGTTAGTAAAGCTTGGCGCTTGGTTATCAACCACTGTAACTACCGTAGTACAAGTTGCTGTATTACCTGCATCATCAGTAGCTGTAAAAGTTACGGTTGTAGCACCTACCGGATAAGAACCAGCAATATCAGCACCACCACCTGGCGCATCGCTAGTAATGGTCGGTGTACCGCAGTTGTCAGTAGCAGTTGCTAAAGCGGATGCTACAGTACCGCTACATAATCCTGCATCAGCATTGATGGTAATCGCACCAGGACAAGTGATTACAGGAAGAACGGTTTCTGTTACTGTTACCGTGAAGGAACAAACATCTGTGTTGCCCGCAGCATCAGTTGCAGTGTAAGTAACCGTTGTAGTACCTACTGGAAATGCATCTCCAGAGTTAGCTGTACCCACTACTGCGACTCCTGGACAATTATCGCCAGCCGTTGGAGCTATCCAAGTTGGATTAGCGGTACATCCTACTGCCGCAATCGAAATGTTCGATGGACAGGCTGTTAAGGCAGGGTTTTCGTCATCGGCTACGATAACGTCAAAACTACAAGAAGCCGTTAAGCCACCACCATCGGTTGCAGTGTAAGTAACCGTTGTAGTACCCACGGGAAAGAAATCGCCCGAGTTGTGGGTAGATACCACAGAAACCAAAAAACACGGACCAGGGTCCGTAAACTGCGGGGGCGTCCAAGATACGGTCGCACCACAATCTCCTAAAATTGCATCATCGCCTCCACTAGAATTAACATTAATGTTAGCAGGACAAGGAGTAGCAATTACAGGAGGGTTCGCATCCGGGCATTGCGCCTGGAGCGTCTGAGGAAAAATGAAAAGTCCAATCAGGGTGAATAGTGTCCAAAGACCTCCACTTCTGATTCGGACCTGTCGTTGCAATGAGTAAGCAAGAGTTTGCATCAGGTACCGTCTCATAAAGGTTGAGAATTTTGCGTTGTTTAGGTTGAGTCGCAGAATCATTAATTTTCACATGGTGTCACGCAACCAACCAAAGTATTTAACACTTTTTTGTCAAATCGTTAAAGAACTGGGTGTTAAGGCCTTATAAGGGCTCATCCGGTCAAGGCTAGCCTTTACCGGACATTTAGGAAGGTCGTATTTTGCCAGGCTTTCCCACTTGCTTTTTCTGGTTAAATACCAGTTTGCAAATCAGATATAGCCAATTACAGATTTAAGCAGAAAGCTCAGCCTTTTAAGATCATCGGTACGAAGAAGTGAATTATACCAATCCCCAAACTCACTTGTTTTTCGAAATGTGTGATGTGCATAAAAGGCGATTAACGTCAGACTGAGCAGGGTAACGTAAATTTTATGCCATATAAATATTTAGTATCCTAATGATGTTGATTTTTAGCGTTTTGCGATGCCTCTAAAGTAGTAAATTATTCTATTTTCTCCCAAACATTGGACAATCTTACATCCCCTAGGAAAATTATTTATACCTTTAGCATCATCATGAAACTTGCCCTATGACCAAGGAAACCTTATTTCCTTTCCGTTTCGCCCGATATCGACCTTATCCCATGGTCATCCTATCTGGCTTGCTTTTGGCGCTCTCTTTCCCCCCTTTACCCTTTGCCTTTCTTTCTTACATCGCTTTTGTCCCTCTACTTTTAGTAATTGACCGGACCCCTGATAAATTATTTGAAGATCGATTTTGGGGATTTTTTAAAGCGATTTTTGTCCTCATATGGCGCTTTATTACCCTCCAATTTTTGTGGCGCTACAAACAAAAACCTTGGATCTACAAACGACAAATCATCTCCCATAATGCTCAGGTTTTTCGTTACGCTTACACCACTTTTGTTATCTGGAATCTAGGCACCTGCTACTGGCTTATGATGACCGCATTCGGGGCCGATAGCTGGCAAGAAGTCCTCACTTATATCATGTCTGGTTTGGTCGCCAATCTGGTCAATCCATTTTTAATGACCATCCCTATTTATCTTTTTAGCCTCAGTCGGAGAACGGGCTGGTCGTGGCTACCGCCTGTTTCTTTAGTCGTTTTCTGGCTTACGTTTGAATTTTTGCACTTCAATTGGGATCTCTCTTGGTCCTGGATCACCCTTGGCCATGCCTTCACCTTATTCCCAAAAGCCATCCAATACATAGAGCTAACAGGGACCTTGGGCATTTCGCTCCAAATCCTAATGATTAATGTGCTCGTATTTTCGGGTCTTAAAGTGTGGGAGCAAGCACACCAATCTGGTTTCACTGAAATGAGAAAGCTCGCTCTAGCCTCATTGAGTACTGCTGTGGTCGCCCTGCTTACGCTTCCATTCATTGCCAATATCTGGTTACTCAATCCCGAACGTGACGTCTTTCAGTCAGTCGGTAATATCAACGTACGCGTCATACAGCCTAATATTGACCCCTACGAAAAGACATCCTCCTACGGATCGCAGATTGCGATCATGGATAGTTTGATTGGATCAGCCGGCATAGACTCTATAGATTTGGTACTCATGCCGGAGACTGCGATCTCCAAAGGTATGTATCAGCAGTGCCTCCGTGAGGAACGCTTAATCCAGCCCTTCTGGCAACAGGTTTACCTCCACAACCTAAGCCTTATGAGTGGCTTTATTGAGTTTAGACTTTACCCCAAAGACTCTAATCCTGTCCCCGTTCATACTTATCAATTCGTTGACAATCGCGTTCCCTCCCGCTGTCTCAACTATCCAGAAGCTTTTGACACCATCTACCTAGATCAAAACAATGCTTCCTTCCTCCTTCGGACCGATACCGTGCCTCAGACCTTCCAGAAGGCGAAGCTCGTGCCCATGGTGGAACGTATGCCCTTCTTGGATGTACTTACCTTCCTCAAAGATTGGGCACCGGCCTTAGGAGGCTCTGTTGGGGGCTACGGCTATCCCGATTCTGTTCGCAACCTCGTTCTACATACCCATGACAAGGTTGCCCCCATGCTTTGCTATGAATCAGAATATGGTGATTATTTGAGACAGTTTGTGGCCAAGGGCGCACGTTTCATGACCATAATCACCAACGATGGTTGGTGGGGAGAAAGCTCAGGTCATATTCAGCATGCGCATTTTGCAAGCCTACGGGCCATTGAAACTCGGCGCGCCATTGCAAGATCCGCCAATACCGGTATCTCCTTATTTACCGATAACAAAGGAGAAATTTCACAGCCTACTGATTTTTGGGTTCCCACCTTTATCGACGGGAAATTAGATTTGTACGATAGCCAAACTTTTTATGTCAAGCATGGTGACTATTTGGGGTATATTGCTGCCGGATTGAGTCTGTTATTATTACTGCTTATTCTGATTCGCAATTCAAGATTCGGCAGAACCCACAAAGGATAACTGACAATTTGACACTATTTCTAAGCATGGAATAGTATTTCGAATAATCTATTTCTCTGATAATCACCCTATGGAGTTAGACAGCATTTCGCAAATTGATGAACCTCTTAGGCAGCTGATCCGGCGTACTGGACAGTTTGCTCGTGAGGAGTTCAATCGATTTTCTTTCAGCGATGTTCGCTTCAAACGTAAACGCGATCCCGTCTCTTACGTAGACATCAATGCTGAGAAAATGCTGAAAGAGGGTTGCCTCCGTCTGATCCCAGGATCAGGATTCGTCAATGAAGAATCAGAGGACACACCAAGCGAAAATGGCTGGACCTGGATTATCGATCCTATCGATGGCACCACCAACTACACGCATGGCGTGGCCAATTTTTGCATCAGTCTCGCGCTCCAATTTGAAGGGGATACCCAACTAGCCTATATCTATGCACCTATATTAGAGGAGATGTTTACAGCGCAAAAAGGCAAAGGTGCTTATCTCAATGATCAAGCGATCGCAATTAGCGAACGACCCAAATTAGCGGAGTCTTTGCTTAGTACAGGCTTCCCCTATGCCAACTTCCCTTGGCGCGATCAATACCTTGCCTTAATTATCTCTCTCATGGACAAGGCACATGGCCTTAGGCGCATGGGAAGCGCAGCCCTAGACATAGCTTATGTCGCAGCAGGTCGCTTTGAAGGTTACTTTGAATATGGCCTCAATCCCTGGGATGTAGCCGCCGGTGCACTCATCGTGCAAGAAGCCGGTGGAAAGGTCAGCGACTTTAATGGGGAAGATGATTATCTTTACGGATCAGAAATCGTCGTATCCAATGGAAATATCCATCAAGATTTACTCCAAGAGATACGTAAGCATATACCGCAGGAAAAGAACTGAAAATGAAGTCATTCTTAAATAAACTCTTTCCTTCTAAAAAGGAAAAGGATCTAAAACAGCTCTGGCCCTTTGTCGATGAGGTAAATGCCGCTTACGAGCAGCTACATACCATCACCGATGATGAGCTTAGAGGTAAAACAGCTGAGTTCAAAGAACAAATCGCTGAATATACCGCTGAAATCCGCGAGCGTATCGCAGATTTAAGAAGCGAAGCCGATGAAACAGAAGATGCACACGCCAAAGAAACCATCTTCAAAGAAATCGATGAGCTAGACAAAGAACACTATAAGCAGATCGACGAGATCTTAACTGAAATCGCTCCAGAAGCTTTTGCCGTCGTCAAGGAAACCGCCCGCCGTCTCACCACCAATGGAGAGCTGCGCGTTATGGCCAATGACTATGACAAAGAGCTCGCTGCTAAAAGGGATAATGTTACCATCGAAGGCAATACAGCCGTTTGGGCCAATAAATGGACCGCCGCTGATGCAAACATCGCATGGAACATGATCCACTACGATGTACAGCTCATCGGGGGTAACGTTCTGCACAGCGGGAAAATAGCAGAGATGGCTACTGGTGAAGGTAAAACCCTCGTTGCAACCCTCCCAGTATACCTTAACGCCCTTTCAGGTATGGGCGTCCACCTTATTACGGTGAACAATTACCTTGCCCGTCGTGATGCTGACTGGAATGCACCGCTATTTCAGTTCCACGGCCTTACCGTAGATTGTATCGACCTCCACGAGCCAAACTCTGACGAGCGTCGCAAAGCCTATAAAGCAGATATTACATACGGAACCAATAACGAATTTGGCTTCGACTATCTGCGCGACAATATGACTACCCAGCCAGATTACCTGGTACAGGGTCGCCATTTCTACGCCATTATTGATGAGATTGACTCGGTATTGATTGACGAGGCTCGTACCCCGCTTATCATCTCTGGTCCAGTACCAAGAGGGGACAAGCATGAGTATGACCAACTCAAGCCGCGCATCGAGAGACTCGTTCGCAAACAGCGAACCCTTATCAATGGCTACCTTAATGAGGCCAAAAAGCACATTAAGAACGGTAAAATGGACGAAGGGGGCTTGCCACTCTTCCGCGCTTACCGTGGTCTACCCAAAAACAATGCTTTGATCAAGTTTCTGAGTGAAACCGGCGTCAAAGCACAAATGAATAAAACCGAAGCCTACTTCTTGCAAGACAATAGCAAGAATATGCACGAGGCTGACGAGCCACTCTTCTTCACCATTGAAGAAAAAAATCGTCAGGTGGAACTTACCGACAAAGGCCGTGAAGAGATCGCCCAAGCAGGGGAAGATCCGGACTTGTTTGTACTTCCAGACGTGGCAGCCAAGCTTTCCGCAATTGAGGGTAATGTAGACCTCTCAGACGAGGAACGCTTAAAATTAAAAGACGAAGTCGCTGCTGATTATGCCGAAAAGTCTGAGCGTCTCCACGCTATTAACCAGCTCCTCAAGGCTTACACCCTCTTCGAAAAGGATGTTGAATACATCGTCCAAGATGGCAAAGTCAATATCGTAGATGAGCAGACAGGCCGTGTACTACCAGGTCGTCGTTACTCCGACGGTCTACACCAAGCGATCGAAGCCAAAGAAAACGTAAAAGTCGAGGCTGCGACTCAAACTTTTGCCACTGTTACCCTCCAAAACTACTTCCGGATGTACCACAAGCTCAGTGGTATGACCGGAACTGCAGAGACGGAGGAAGCAGAATTTTTCGAAATCTACAAGCTCGATGTGGTAGTGATTCCAACCAATCTACCAATCGCGCGTGATGACCGAGAGGACCTCGTTTACCGAACCAAGCGGGAAAAATATAATGCCGTCATCGACGAAATCGAGGTGATGCGCGAAAATGGACAGCCTGTCCTTGTGGGTACTACCTCAGTAGAAGTATCAGAGCTGCTTTCTCGGATGCTCAACATCCGTAAGATCCCCCACAACGTACTTAACGCCAAGCAACACCAGCGTGAAGCGGAGATTGTAGCTGCTGCAGGTCAGCCAAGTGTAGTTACCATTGCGACCAACATGGCCGGTCGTGGTACCGACATTAAGCTCGGTGAAGGCGTCAAAGAGGCTGGTGGTCTTGCTATCATCGGTACTGAGCGCCACGAATCTCGTCGTATCGACCGTCAGTTGAGAGGTCGTGCGGGTCGTCAGGGTGATCCGGGTACCAGTCAATTCTTTGTTTCTCTGGAAGATGACTTGATGCGTCTCTTTAGTACGGAGCGTATCATCAAAGTCATGGACCGCGTTGGTTTCAAAGAAGGTGAGGTGATCCAACACAAGATGATCTCCAAGTCTATCTCCAATGCGCAAAAGAAGGTCGAAGAAAATAACTTCGCCATGCGTAAGCGTCTCTTGGAGTATGATGACGTAATGAACAATCAGCGGGAGGTAATTTACCGTCGCCGTCGCAACGCTTTGTTCGGTGGACGGATCAAGGTAGACCTCGACAATATGCTGTATGACCTTTGCTCCAGTTTGGTCGAGACCTATATCGATATGACTGATGCTGAAGGCCTACGTTTGCATACCATTCGTCTCCTATCAGTGGACCCAGAGGTAACCGAAAAAGACCTCAATGACGAAAGTCTAGAGAACCTCACTGAAAAAATCTACGCTCAGGCGAAAGCGGCTTACGATCGCAAAGCCAAGCGCTTAGCCGAGACATTGGCTGGCGGAATTGGCCGCATCAAAGCTAATAATCCAAATATCAACAAGATCCTGATTCCATTTTCTGACGGCTCTAAGAAGCTACAGATTGTGGTACCAGTCGAGGAAGCGCTCCAGACTGCAGGACAAATGGTGGTTGATGAACTAGAAAAAGTTGCTACTCTAGCTATTATCGATGATCGCTGGAAAAACCACCTGCGCGAGATGGATGAGCTGCGTACTTCGGTACAAAACGCGGTCTTCGAGCAAAAAGATCCATTACTTGTCTACAAGTTTGAATCTTTCGAACTTTTCCAGCAGATTCTCAAAGACATCAACCAGAGTGTATTGAGCTTGCTCTTCAAGGCGGACCTTCATGTCGAAGAAAACCAGCAGCGCAATGTGGATACTCGCCAGCGTGATGACTTTAGTAAACTCAAAACCCGCCACGACGAAGTAGAGCGTGAGCGTCAAAACCAGCGTGAACAAGAGCGTCGCGTAATGGCAGCTGCTTCTGGTGGTCAGCCTCAACGTCCGCTTTCTCGCGCCGAAAGACGTGCCCAAGAGCGTAAAAAGAAGAAAAGGAGATAAAAAGTCTCTTTCAGATACAGCCCTCGATCTTTATTAGGTTGAGGGCTTTTTTTATGCTTACTCCCGAAAGCTTTCGGGAGCGCAGAACGCTTATCTCTCTAGCAAAGACTTTGCATGTTCGCGCCTACCGATCTTCGCATTTTCCCCCTTCGGAGGGGGATTAAGGGGGAGG
>CAZHOC010000171.1:0-8300 GCA_964534295.1 uncultured Bacteroidia bacterium
CAAAAGACTACAAAACGGCGAAAACCTCGTTCAGACCACTCCAGACCCAGTAGAAAGAGCCCGAAAGATCCTCCATACCAGTTCCATGCCCGGGACCTCTCGTCATCACTGGGGCACTGATATTGACCTCAACGCTTTCGAAAACTCCTACTTCAAAGCAGGCAAAGGCAAAGCGGAGTACGAATGGTTAGTCGCCAATGCCGGCAAACATGGTTTTGGGCAGCCCTACACTGAAAAAGGCGAGCAAAGACCCAATGGCTACGAAGAAGAACGCTGGCACTGGTCTTATCTACCTTTGGCGAGAACCTATCTCAAAGCCTATGAGGCGCAAGTCAGTATCGATATGATCAAAGGCTTTGCGGGCGCTGAGTCTGCTAAGCCCTTAGATGTGATTGTCAATTACGTTTCAGGAATCCATCCTAGCTGTAAGTAGAGTAGGGGACTGCTTCGCAGAACGCTTGTCTTATTCCACTAGTTGTCTTCCCGAGCGATAGCCGAGGGACCTTTGTGCATCTTTTCCGCTTCGCGGAACGCTAGTCCCTTTAGTTGCTTCGGCGCAGCTCAGCATGACATTTGGAGTTTTTCAGGTCTTACTTTTTCATCCTCAATTGTCTTCCCGAGCGATAGCCGAGGGGCCTTTATTTTTCTTTTCCGCTTCGCGGAACGATCATCCCCAAAAGGAAGCGAGGCAATCCTTGAATAGAAGGATTGCCTCGCTTTTATCTACAAGAAGAATGATTATTCTCTTCTGCCCGAATTATCCTCAGATTCTCCGCCTTCATTCTGCATCGCTTCAATCTTTTGTTGACGCTGCATGAGGTTTTGACCAGAACCACGGTAGCGGCTGTAATCCTGTTTATACATCTGGAAACGGCTAGGGCTCATACGTGGAGGCCAGTAATTGTTGTCTGTATTACAATCAGCAGTTTCAAGATTTGGATCAAGAGATACATTGACCACTACTTTGTCAGTGATAAATACTTTGCTGACCTCATAGGCATTGCGGCGCCAGATTTCTGCAGGAATGTGGTGTAATTCCTTGGTGCCATCCTCAAAAGTAAACTCAACAATGATCGGCATTACCAATCCACCTACATTTTGGAAGTCGATCTGATAGTAATTCTTGTTCGACTCCATCAAAGCTTTTTCCTCATCGCTTAGGCGATTGTAGTAAGCTTCATATTCCTTTTTATCAAGGACAGATACTTCGTACTGATCGTACTTATTGTAGAAGTCTTGTAGTTCCGGATAGCGTTCCATCACTGTTTGAGGTACTGCTTCTTGGTTACGAAGGGTGCTGATATCTAATTGCTTTTGATCCGCTTTTGCGATTGGCTTTTCTACCTCAGGATTCTTGCTGTTGATTTGGATCCACTTCATATCCTTGATAGCAATATCTACGTGGTCGGTAGTATAGAACCATCCGCGCCAGAACCAGTCTAGATCTGTACCAGATGCGTCTTCCATGGTGCGGAAGAAGTCGGCAGGGCTTGGTTGTTTGAACATCCAGCGCTGAGAGTACTCTCTAAAGGCATAATCAAATAGTTCACGCCCCAAAACGGTTTCACGTAATATGTTAAGGGCAGTTGCCGGCTTGCCATATGCATTATTACCAAGCTGAAAAACAGACTCAGAGTTAGTCATAATCGGCGTGATATTAGATTGATCGCCGCTCATGTAGCTAGTGATATTGGCAGCTGGTCCACGACGAGAAGGATAATCTCTTTGCCACTCCTGCTCAGCCAAAAACTGAAGGAATGAGTTCAAACCTTCGTCCATCCAGGTCCACTGACGTTCATCAGAGTTAACAATCATCGGGAAGTAGTTGTGGCCTACTTCGTGAATAATCACGGAAATCATGCCGTACTTGGTACGTGCTGTATAAGTACCATCAGCTTCTGGACGACCACCATTGAAGCAAATCATCGGATACTCCATACCAATACGGTTGGTGTGTACCGAAATCGCTACTGGATAAGGATAGTCAAAGGTGTACTTAGAGTATACATCAACCGTATGTGCTACCGCACGAGTGGAATAGCGTTCCCAAAGTGGGTTACCCTCCTTAGGATAGTAAGACATACACATGACGTCCTGCTGGCCTGATTTCACGCCCATGGCATCCCAGATAAATTTACGGGATGAAGCAAAGGCAAAATCGCGCACATTTTCTGCATAAAAAGTCCAAGTCTTAGTATCGCTGGCTTTTTCTTTCTCGGCGGCTTCTGCTTCGGCCTGAGTCACAATCATTACTGGCTCAGTGGCATTTTTGGCCTGCGCCCAACGCTTTTTCTGAGTACTAGTAAGGATTTTGTTTGCGTTTTGAAGGGTTCCAGTAGCCGCAACCACGTGATCTGCAGGTACCGTAAGGTTTACGTTATAGTTACCAAATACAAGGGTAAACTCTCCGCTACCTAGAAACTGCTTGTTTTGCCATCCATATACGTCATTATAGACGCACATGCGTGGGAAAAACTGAGCGATGGTATATAGGTAGTTATCGTCTGCTTCGAAATATTCAAAACCAGATCGCCCTCCCATAGCCATGCGGTCATTGATGTTGTACCACCACTTGATTTTGAAGCTGACATTGCTTCCTGGCATCAAAGCGCTTGGGAGATCCACCCGCATCATCGTTTTGTTGATGGTGTAGGGGAGGTCTTTGCCATTGGCATCTTTGACGTAGTCAATTTTGAAACCGCCATCAAAGTTGGATAGGGTTTCCCAGCTTTTGAGTTGATTGAAGGAGATGCCTCTCTCGCCAATCTCAGTGGGCATGGTTTTGTAGGTATCCGAATCCTTGGCTCTTCTATTTTGGTCGAGTTGTAACCAAAGGTAGGTTAAGCGATCCGGAGAATTGTTGGTGTAAGTGATGGTCTCTTCACCATAGATGCGCTGGTTTTCGTCGTCTAGACGAATGTCCATTTCATAGTCAGCTTGCTGCTGATAATACGCGTGCCCAGGGGCACCTGCACCATTGCGGTAGATATTGGGGGTAGGGATATCTTCGTCTAATTGACGAAATTTGTTTTGATTGGTACGAGGCGGCTCTTGAGCTTGGGTCATAATTACCCCAAACATCAAGGCACTCATAAGTACCGTAGTTAAGACTTGAATTTTTCTCATAGCAAGCTTGTAAATAAAATCACCAAAATATGGCACCTTGCAACAGAAGCCAAGAGACCGCTGCGGCAGCGCCAGATACAAATATATTCCATTCCCGTTGTGGAGCACGCAATAAACCCACTACCACATAAGAAAGCAGAATTATACCCGAAACAATTGCTAGTTGTCCGAGTTCAATGCCGATATTGAAAGCCAATAAGGGTTGAAAAATACTATCCTCCCCTATAAGCATATTGCGCAATAAGGTCGAAAAGCCTAGACCGTGAATTAAACCAAAAATAAGGGCCATCAAATATTGAGTGCGCATTCCTGATTTACCGATCTCGGCTTGTTTCCGAAATACATTAAGCAAGGCTGTAATCAAAATGCTAAGCGGAATAAGAAACTCTACTACTTGACCAAGGCTGAAGGCTCCTTCCCCTGAACCAAAGCTATGGTTCATATTAACAATCTCGAAGGTTGCTAAAACCAAGGAGATACAATGCCCAATGGTAAAAGCCGTTACTAAGACTAGAAGATTTCGCCATTGCTTCATTTGATAAACCGCACAAAGTGCAAGCAAAAAAAGCATATGATCATAGGCATTCCAATCCAAAATGTGTTGGAAGCCGATTTGTAGATATGTTTGGAATATACTCACGCAGAGGCCTTTTGATAACTCGACAAAAATAAATCATTAACTTTGAGAATGAAACAGATTTTAGCACGACCCTTTTTGTTTTTCTTGCTCATTATCCCTCTAATGGGCTTTATTCATCCCTTTTATTTTAGCCTAACTCAAATAAATCATAACCCCAATACTGAGTCCTTAGAAATAACCCTTAAACTATTTACTACAGATATAGAAGACGCTCTTGAGGCTCAAGGCACTGGCTCTTTGTTCCTCGGAGAGGAAAAAGAAGCAAAAGAAGCCGATCGTTACCTAAGTACCTATCTTGAACAAAACCTTAAACTCAAGGTCAATGGTGAGGCTGTGCAATATGAATATCTGGGTAAAGAGGTTGAGTTGGACGTAGTTTGGTGCTATCTAGAGGTTTTATCCGTCCCGGAGGTCAAGGAAATGGAAATAAAAAATACGCTGCTCCTCGATCTTTACGAAGAGCAGCAAAACGTAGTGCAAATAAAAGTAGGTGATCAGAAAAAGGGGGCTTTGTTGCGTAAGGGGCTTACTAGCGATACGGTTCCTTTTGATTAAAATGCTCCGAATCGAAGACTCACGCCAAGCATAGGACGAGAAAGGCTCGCAGCACTAGGATAAAGTGGGCTTTCCAAACCATAGAAAAAATGCTGGCTCACTCCTACACCAATCCGGAAATAATGAGTTAGGTTGGCTTCTAAATCAATTTGAGGAGTTAATGATGTAAAAGTGTCAAAATCTTCACTGCCCTCACTGATATTTCCTCCTCCGGCCAATACTGAAGCAGTGATATGGACCTTGCGTTCCGGCATGAAAATATAGCCAAGTAAAACTCCTCCCAAATTCATATGAGCATCTCGATTGAGGATGCTTTTTTCATTGATCATTTGCATACCGCCACCCCCAAGGATTAAGCGTTCGTTGAAAACGGCCCCGCCTTGACCCCCTATCCAATAAGTATTTTGACCTTCCACTTTACTGATGGCAAAAGTAGGCCCTCCAAAACCACTTACGGTTTGAATCCCATCTCCTAAGAGCGTTTGGGTTTGGGCTGAAAGGCTGAGGCTTAGTAGGCAAAAAAGACCGATTGCAAAAATAGACTTTACTAATTTCATGACTTTTAATGTTAATGGGTTTGGTCATGAATACGCTCTCTCTCAAGACGCGATCTTAGTAATCCATGGATGGTCGGAAGTAATGGATTGTTGCTAGGAAAGAATTGACGAATGACAGGAGGAATAGCGACCTCAAAATGAGTTGAGGCTGTACTTGCGAAGGGATTTCTTCTCAGCAAATTGCTAGGGAGTTCCTTTTTCCATTTACTGCTTCGCAGAACGCTTAAGCTTTTCTTTTTCGTTTGAGAGTGCCTTGGCTTTTATAGGACATTCTGTATATTCGCAGCCTATTTAATCACAACCATGATTTATTAAACATGAAGAAATTATTTTTTCTGGTGGCGTTTGCTGCCATGCCTTTTTATGCCCTAAATGCTCAAGACCTTGACAGTACACTCATGATTTTCGATTCGATCGAGAATTCATTTGACTACCAAACTGGTACCATAGAGCTTGACGCCGGAAATGCCATCCTTACTGTTCCGACTGGTTTTCGCTATCTCGATCCGGAGCAAGCTAATTTTGTGTTGAGCGACTTATGGGGCAACCCAAGAGATGAAGAAATCTTAGGTCTCTTGGTTCCTGAAAACAAGGGAGTGTTGGCGGAAGATAGCTGGGTTTTTACCATCAACTATGATGAAATGGGCTATGTCGATGACGAAGATGCCCAAGACATCGATTATGATGATCTGCTCAAAGACCAGAAAAAGGATACCAAAGAGGCGAGTAAACAGCGCCAAAAGCTAGGTTATGAAAGCATCGAGTTAATTGGTTGGGCGGCTGAACCCTATTATGACCAAGATCATAAAGTCCTCCACTGGGCCAAAGAACTCAACTTTGGTGGTGATAGCCTCAATACTTTGAACTACAATCTGCGCGTCTTGGGACGAAAAGGGATTTTCTTACTCAATGCGGTCGCCAGTATGAGCGAATTGCCAGAGGTAGAGCAAAACATCGACAAAGTGATTACGAGTGTTGAATTTGCTGAAGGTAGCCGTTACAGTGATTTTGACCCAGATGTTGATGAAGTAGCTGCATGGACTGTTGGAGGTCTAGTAGCGGGTAAAGTGCTGGCTAAAGCTGGTTTTTTCGCTTTCCTTGCCAAATTTTGGAAAATCATCGCCATTGCCATAGCCGGTGCTGGCGGTAGCATTTGGAAATTTATCCGCGGCGGGAAAAAAGAGGAAGAAGTTTCTGAATAGTTTCAGATTAATCTTTGCGGAGATTGACAATCAACCAAGGATCTTCATACTCACAATCTTCTAATTCGAGAAAATTGGCGAAGCGCGGGAGAAAAACGTTCCGCCGGCGGTTGCCCAAATCAATTACCAACTCATCGCCAAATTTTTGTACTTCGAAATCCGTTTCTTCTATCAGGGGGAGACGGATTTTGATTTCAAAGAATCCGTCTTTCTCGCTTACCTGTAGCGGTTTCTCATTGTGGAAAATAAGCGTTGGATCTTGCTCTTGGTAAATGGAGTTTCCAATCTGCTCTAACAGTTCTAAACCGAAGACTTCCTCACCTTGGTGTGGCACTTTGAATATGGGGAGTGGTTGAAAGCTTTCGTGTATCTCCTCGAGATAGGTCTTTTGCGAAGCCACATACTTTTGAAAAAGTTTACCCCCACCGGTCGTGGGTAGAATACGGTTGACAATGATCGCATCCACATTGTAGCCGTATAATTGGAGGTAGGTATAAGCTCTTTTGGCCTCTTGTATCACCATTCGCTCTGGGTTCGCTACCAATCTGATGGAGGTTACATCTGGATCGTGAAAAATCTGTTGCACCTTTTCCAGCTTCTCGAATAGTGCTTCTAACTCTTCGTAGCCCTTGTCAAGGGGAATGTCCATCGTTCTGCGCAGCACAGAACCAAAAGTCCTTATCGCAAATTTTTGCCCTGGAAATGCCTTGGTAAGCCAGCTTTGGGTAACCTGAGGAAGACTTAAGAGAGTAAGGGTTTCGCCAGTAGGGGCAGAGTCAATGACCAAAAGATCATACTCTCCTTCACTGTAAAACTTCTCAATCCATAGGAAAGCAGAAGCCTCTTCCATACCCGGCAAAACAGAAAGCTCCTCGGCTACTACATTGTCGAGCCCTTGCCAACGAAAAATGGTGCGCATCAATTCCCGCATATTGCCCCAATACTTTTTCATGGAGTAATACACGTCAAATTCTTGCCCGTACAAATTGGGGGCGATTTCTACTGGTTCTGGAGAAAGCTCAACATCTAGAGCATCGGAAAGGCTGTGGGCCGGATCTGTTGAAATAACCAGGGTTTTATAGCCTTGTTGAGCGGCCTGAAGAGCAGTTGCTGCTGCGGTCGTGGTCTTGCCTACACCACCCTTGCCAGTAAAAAGTAAAATACGCATACAGTCCTAACCCTTAGCGCCTTGAACTGTTTTTAGTTCTCCCTCAGATTGTTCGCGAAATTGATCCATACGCCCCATCATAAATCGGTGCATGAATCCTGGCGCGAGGCGTGAAAGGATATTCATCAGTTTGCCCACAGGCGTCATGATGATTTTGCTTCTACGATTAGCTGCCATTTTGAGAATCAAGCTCGCCGTTTGGGCCTGGCTAAGTTTTTTGATGCCTTGCCTTTGTGGTAGGTAGGCCTTGACCCCATTGGCATCTAGAATTTCTTTATCAGGATCGTTTTCCGTGAAACCCACATAGGCATGTCCCACATAAACGCCATGCTCTTTAAACTCTAAACGGAGACTTTGACAAAGAGCTGTAAGTGACATTTTGGTCATGGAATACAAACTATTGTAAGGTAAACCATAAAGGCCTGCTAGACTACCGATCATTACTACCCCGCCTTTGCTCGCTTTGAGGGCATCGAGAGCCGCGCGGGTCGTGAAAATAGAACCCATCACGTTTACTTGAAAAAGCTTTTCGAATACGTAAGGCTCTACGGTTTCAAATTTGCCACGAGTGGTCATGGCGGCATTATTGATCAACAAGTCTAATCTGCCAAAGTGGGCCACGGTATCATCGATCAGCCTCTTAGCGTCCTCCCAAGACCCTATATCCCCTTGGATAGCTAAAGGGGCAAAGCCCATTTCTTTGAGGTCTGCTTCAGCCTGATCAAGCCTGCCTTGATTACGACCGTTGAGGACTACTTTGGCTCCTGATTGGGCGAGTTGTAAGGCAAGAGTCTTGCCGATGCCCATACTTGAGCCTGTGATGATGACGACTTTATCTTTAAAATGAGGGTGCATTAGGGATTATTTTTGGAGGTAACCATTCGCAAAAAACCAGTCAAAGGCTTCTTGCATAGCTTCCTTTATGGGGGTTTGAGGCATGTTTAATTCTGCTACGGCTTTTGCAGGGGAGAAGAAATGTGAATCGCAGGCGACTTTCCCCATCTCATAGGTGATTTTGGGGGCCTTGCCGGTGATTTTCCCAAATAGACTCG
>CAZHOC010000172.1:0-8291 GCA_964534295.1 uncultured Bacteroidia bacterium
CAAACCAGTAGAGATTACAATCCTCTACTTCTCGGCAAAAGCGTTTGGCTTCTACCACAGAAAAGGTCCCATGAGCGTCTGTCATCAGTTTTACGTCGGGTCCGATGGCTTCTCGTGCTGCTTTGACTCTGGCCACCGTATAATCGACAGTTTTGTCCATCACGCCTACGCGCATCTTCACGCCCGTAAAGCCTCCTCGTTCGATATAGCTATTGAGCTGAGCACCTATATTATCCACGTCTGCCCAGCCCCCGCTGGCGTAGGCATGCATTTTTTCTCTTAGGGCTCCGCCCAACAATTGAACTACTGGGGTTTGCAATGATTTGCCCAAAATATCCCAAAGGGCCATATCTACCCCACTGATAGCGGAAATCGTTAGGCCGCGCCTCCCAAGGATGGGAAAGTTACGACCCCGACTAAGGGCATAATGATCCCGGCTTCCGTTGTACATCATTTCCCATAGGCGGCCGATATGGCGGGCATCCTGCCCTACAAGAATCTCTCGTAACTCCTGTTCCACACAGGCGACAATGGTCCCACACACCCCTGCGGAGCCTACTGCTGCTTTGGCTTCGCCAAATCCTTGTAAACCACCTTCGGTAGTGATGACTACCAAAGTCATATCAAAAAATCGCTGCCGTCCGTAATCGGATACGTGCTGTTTGGCTTCGGGGATCGGACAACGCAACCAATGCGCTTCCACGGTTTTTATCGTAAAGTCTCCCATTATTTGATCAGCGGTAAAATAGTATCAGCAGAGACTTTGGTGAGCATAGTGTAAAATTCTTCTGTCACCGCTCCACTGCCGTGATCTTCAAGAAACTTTTTCGCTTCCGGAGATAATCCTTCTGGATTTTCATCAATCATATTGGGATAAGGAGAAGCAGGGGTACGATCGATAGGAGGCGAAAATTCTACTGCCAAAGCACCATCATAGCCGATTTCTTTGAGTTTATTCACAATCCCGGGCCAATCGAAATCACCCATTCCGCAACCCATGCGATTATTGTCGGCGATGTGGAATCCATACAATCTATCCTTGGCTCGCTCCATGGCGGCATAAGTATCTGACTCCTCAATGTTCATATGAAAGACATCCAGGCAAACTCCACAATCCTCTCCTACCGCTTCTGCCAAGGCCAAAGCTTGATCGCCTCGATTGATGAAATATGTCTCAAAGCGATTGATTGGTTCAATTCCTAGTTTGATGCCCTCTTTTTGGGAATGCTGATAGACTTCTTTCATAGCATCTACCGCCCAATTCCATTCTTCATCTGGTCTACCATCAGGTACAATTTTACCCACCGTTCCGGGAACCACAGAAACCATTACGCCATCCAGTTCTTTAACCATCGTAACCACATCCTTGACATATTGTACCGAACGCTCTCTTTGCCCTTGGTCCTTGGCAAGTAGGTTCCGTTCTTCCAGCATGAGGGTTACAGAACCCCAGCAACTGATCTTATAATCTTTGAGTAATTGGCGGATGGCTTTGGTATCGTACATGGAAGGCTCTCCCATGATTTCGATGCTTTCATAGCCCAGAGCGGAGATGCGGCGAAGCGTAGTTTCAATGCTTTCTGCACGCATCCAATTGTGAATAGATAATTGCATGTATTGAGTAGTAGCGATTAAGTATTGAGTAGAAAGTATGGAGTATTTAGGCAAATAAATGAGCACTAAGTGGCCCTTTTAGTCTTCTATTGATTCTCTTCCTCGCTTTTGGGATGAGAATACTTTTATCTAAATACTTAATACTCTGTACTCGAAAAATGTATCAAATTGAAAGTCGGGATTTTTTGCCGGATATGCCAATCAGGAGGGAACGATTTCAGTGCATCATCGCTAAAAAACGATTCATATACTCACGAGGAGTTTGTTGGTGAATCCGTTTAAATAAGCGATTGAAATGGGAGATATGGCTAAAGCCGCTCGCATGGGCTACTTCGGTGATGCTTTGTTTGCCTTCCTCAAGCAAATCACAGGCGTGGGCGATGCGATACTCGTTGAGGTATTGGATAAAGGTTTTGCCCGTCACTTTTTTGAAAAGACGACAAAAGGCAGTTTCTGTCAAATGAAGTTGATCGGCAATCGCCTCTAAGTGGATGGTATCTCGAAAATGTTCCTCCACATACTCATATACCCGATTGATACGGTGATAATCTGAAGCCTGCACTTGAACCGCTGGAGAGCGAGCATTAAGGAGCCAAAAATCATCAGTTCGTGCTAATTGATCCAATATCCCCAATAGACTTAGCAGTCTTTGCATGGGACTCTCCTCCTGCATCTTTTCCAGGATTATGCCTATCTCTTTTTTTACGGCTGCGCCGAACGTAATTCCCTGGGCCGAGCGTTGCATTAGGGCTCTTACTGCATTAAACTCCGGCGCTTGCCAAAGATCATGGCCCAAAAAGTCTGCCTTAAGTTGGATCACGATCTCTAAGTTCTGGGCTGCATCTGTCTTACTAAAAGCCAAATGCGGCAATTCAGGGCCAAGGAAAATCAGCTCCCCATCCTCAAACTCACTATAATGCTGCCCTACTTGTCGCTTGCCCCTCCCCTGCTTGATGTAGACCAGCTCATACTCTGGATGCAAATGCCAATAGGGATTCATACAATTGGCAGGATACTCAAATACCCGATAGGTAAATGAACTGCCAGTATTGGGGAATATTTTTTCGGGTAAGGCTTGCATGGCAACCGTAATTTTTGAGCCTTGAAAACTTGCTTTACTTTTTCAGTTTTTTGGTCCTTTTGCTTCGCAAAACGATTATTTTTTTCCTCTCCCTAGCCCCCTCCGAAGGGGGAAAGGGTTTTACAAACCGTAGGTTTTGCCCCCCTTCGGAGGGGGATTAAGGGGGAGGAATGAATCTTTCGAAACCAGAGACAAGCGTTCTGCGAAGCAGTAAAACCCAACTCAGCTCCACCACAAACTCCTACAGCTCGTCCTTCTTAAACTGCTCAGCAGCATAGTCTGCCGCCCTAGCCGTCAAGGCCATAAAGGTCAAAGAAGGATTTTGAACGCCAGTAGAAGTCATGGCTGCACCATCCGTAACAAAGACATTTTTGCAATTATGGAACTGGCTCCAGCCATTGAGCATGGAAGTCTCTGGGTCTTTCCCCATCCGGACTCCACCCATGACGTGGATATCGAGACCAGGGTTCCAGCCATTGTCGTCCCGCACGATATCATAACATCCTGCCGCTTTGAGCATGGCTTCCCCTTGCTCTAAAAAGTCCTGCAGGAGTTTCTCATCATTATCATCATAACCCACCGAGGCGATCATCAGCGGTACGCCCCAATCATCGACCTTGTCCCGACTTAGTCTGATGTGGTTTTCTTCTTTAGGTAAGGTCTCTCCCTGCATCATCATATAAATACTCCAATAGCCAGGCTGAGACATCTCCTTTTTAAACTCCGCACCGATGCCCGGACCTTCAGGTTTGCGCCCCCAAGAGGTTCTAGTAGCAGTATAAAAGGTCATATAGCCGCGCTTAAAGTCCGTGTCTTGTTTATAGACATTGCGGAAGTTAGGCATCATGATAGCCGTTGGGCGACGCCCGTAATAATAGGTATCCTCATGGCCTTTGCGTTTGGCTGTTAGAGACCCACGATAATTATGGAAGGCTACATACTTGCCAAGCAAGCCGTTGTCATTGCCCAGGCCGTTAGGGAAACGATTAGACTTAGAATTAAGTAGCAATATGTTGGTATTGACACAAGCCGCATTCACGAAAATGATACGAGCATAAAACTCCATCTTTTCTTTGGTAACACGATCGGTCACTTGTACACCAATGGCCTTTTCTTGCTCTTCGTCATAGATGATGGAAGTCACCACCGAATCAGGCCTTAGGGTCAGATTACCCGTTTTTTCCGCCCAAGGGATGGTAGAAGAGTTCGAACTAAAATAGCCCCCATAAGGACAGCCGCGTTCGCAAAGACTACGGGCTTGGCATTGCCCACGACCTTGCTGGATGTGAATATCTTTAGGCTCTGTGAGGTGTGCACAGCGACCGATAATTACATCTCTATCGGGAAAAGCTTCCATGATCTGGCCTTGCATTTCCTTCTCTACTACGTTCATCTCCCAAGCGGGCAGAAACTCACTGTCTGGCAAGGTTTCCAAGCCATCAGGGTTACCGGCGATGCCGACAAATTTTTCGACATGGCTATACCAAGGAGCGATATCATCATAGCGGATCGGCCAATCGACCGCATAACCATCACGCGCAGGCCCTTCAAAATCAAAGCGACTCCAACGCTGCGTTTGTCGTGCCCATAGCAATGATTTACCACCGACTTGATAGCCTCGAATCCAATCAAAGGGCTTTTCTTGGATATAGGGATGTTCCTGATCCTTGACAAAAAAGTGTTCGGTCGCTTCGCGAAACGCATAGCACTTTGACACTACCGGATTGGCTTCCTTTACCGCATGCGGGATACGATTACGATGCGGAAAATCCCAAGGATTTTTGAGTGCGGTAGGATAGTCTTTGAGGTGCTTGACATCGCGTCCTCGCTCGAGGATAAGGGTTTTCAAGCCTTTCTCGCAGAGTTCTTTGGCGGCCCAGCCTCCACTGATGCCTGAACCAATTACGATCGCATCATAAGTGCGTTCTGAGGGAGTATTTTGAGTGTTTTGTGGCATGATAGTAGATTAGAGCGCCCAGGCTTTGTCGCCGGCTTGAAAGGGAAAATTACCGTCATAACGGCCTGGTACAGGGAGATAGCGTAAGGCTTGCTTGGCGCCTTCCTTGGAGCTGAAGTAGCCAAAGAGCACCATATTTTTGAGCATGCTGAAAAAATGAGGCGGCTGCTTTGGCGCGAGGGACTGATTGTAGACAATGGCCTCTTCATCCAAAGCAAGTAAAATATCATGCTGCTGTTGAGGCTCGAGATCTACAAAATCATCGCCATGTTTAGCTTTAATGTCCAAAAGAAACTGGGTATAAGCGTTCCGCAAAGCGGTCTGATGACTAGGCTTGAGACAATCCGCAGAATAGATATCGATAAACTCGCTTATCCCTATCTCTCCCGCTCCGGGCGAGTCCTCGGTCTTGGGTAAAATCGTCTCTCCAATCTGGTCGAGCGTGGCAGTGTCTTCGGGTTTAAAAAAGCGAAAAACGGTGGGCTCAGTTTGGCATCCAGTCCAAGACAGTGCGGAGGCGGTCAAAACCCCGCCTGTCGCTAGGGAAAGTGCCTTGAGTGCGTTTCGTCGGTTCATAGTAGCAATCTTTTAACTTCTTAAGGAAACTACACAATTCTACCCTTGTCCTCAATAGAAGAAGCTGATTTTGGCTAAGATTGGCAAAGAAAACGGCAAAATTGGATTATTGATTATGCTTCGCTCTGCTGTAGCTTTGGAGTATGATTCAAAATCTACAACGCATATTCAGCAAAAGAGCTTTTTATAGCATAGCCTTGATCTTCTCGATCAACGCCTTACTCTTTACTTTTTGGATCACCCGTATCCCAGAAGTCAAAGAGCAACTTGGCATTGGTGAAGGCGCTCTGGGCCTAGTCCTGTTTTGCATGCCTGTGGGCGCTTTAATCGCCATGTTGATGACCAATCATTTGACCCAACGCTTTGGAGCAGGGCGAGTTACCATGGCTTCTACCATCCTTTTTGCCTGTTGTATGCTGTTGCCGCTCCACATGCCCAATATCTATTTGCTGGGTTTGAGTCTATTTTTTGTAGGGATCTCAACCGGGGTGATGGATATCGCAATGAACGCTGTTGCCGCAACCCTTGAGGCTCAGCATGATCAACTCATCATGTCTACCTGTCATGGCTTTTTTAGTTTAGGAGGTATGATAGGAGCGGGCATTGGTTCCCTTATGATCGGTTGGCAAGTGGATGCGAGAATGCAAATGTGGGTAGGGGTGGCTTTTTGCTTAGCCTTAGCCATTTTGGTATTAAGCAAAGAAGTTTTACCTGTCAAAGAGCAAAACGCTGCCGAAGAAGGCGGAGGCTGGGCGTTCCCGACTAGGGCTATCTTAGGCTTAGTCATTATTGCCTTCTGTACCATGCAAGGAGAAGGGGTTATCGCTGATTGGAGCGCCATCTTCATGGAGGAAGTCGCGCAGGCTAATGATTTCTTGATTGCCTTAGGCTATTTTGGTTTTTCGATGAGCATGACCCTCGGACGCTTTTATGGCGACAGTATTATCTCGACTGCTGGCCCCAAAAAGGTTGTTTGGGTCAGTGGCGCCATTATCGTCATCGGTTTATTATTGGTTCTCCCTGCCTTTCCTTGGGTGAGTATTTTAGGTTTCACCTTAGCAGGAGCAGGCTATGCGCTTTTGGTCCCTGTCTTGTTTAGCGAGGCAGCAAGGACGCCCGGTATCAGCCCTGCCAAAGGAATCGCCTCGGTAGCTAGCTTCGGATATTTTGGTTTTTTAGTTGGTCCTACCATCATTGGAGGCATCGCCGAGTGGCTCAATTTGCAAAGTAGTTTTGCCTATCTCGTGATTTTGACGGCTTTGGCCATCTTTTTAGGCGGTCGTAAGATTAGGGCATAGACCGCTGCGCGGAACGCTTATCCCTATTAGTGATAGGGGGAGAATTTTGGTAACTTTATGGCTTGAGTCATTATAGCCATACCTCACCCGCCCATTCTGAAGATCATCTCGTCGAAGCCCGTAAATACTGGTGGAATGACGATTATTTAGCACTCCTTGCCGAAAGGCTAGATTTACAAGAATGCCAAAATATGGCCGATATCGGCTGTGGTAGAGGCTTAATGAGTTTCAATTTCTCTCCTTTTTTGCCCGCCGGGGCAAAGGTACATGGGCTGGACATAGAAGAATCTCATCTAAAAAAAGCACGTCAACAAGCACGTAAAAAAAAGCAACGCAAGGATGTTGATTTTTCCTTTGTGCAAGGCGATGCCAATATGCTTCCCTTTGAGACTGACCAGATGGATTTCACCCTCTGTCAAACGCTGCTGATCCATGTTGAAGATCCGGCTTCTGTCCTTGAGGAAATGAAGCGGATCACCCGAGAAGACGGCTGGGTTATGGCTATCGAGCCTAACAATCTGGCGATCCAGCTAATGTTTGATCGCTATGTCGAAACAGACTATGAGGTGGAGTCTATGTTACAGATGATGGAAGTGAGGTTGCGTTGCGAGAAGGGCAAAAAAGCCTTAGGGGAAGGCTACAGCTCTCTGGGTGATGTTTTGCCTGACTTATTTCATAAAGCAGGCCTCAAGGATATCCGGGTCTGGATGTCCGACAAAGCCATGTCTGCCATTCCTCCCTACGACAGTAGAGAACAGCGCGTTCGCGTGGCGCAACTTATAGACTGGCTCGAAACCGACGGAGGAAATATGGGTTATGATGTAAACCTTCGCTATTACTTGGCTGGAGGTGGCAAACGCAAAGCCTTTGATACCTATTGGTTTCAGGCCTCACTTTACAAACGCAAACTACTCGCCCGACTCAAAGACCAACAATACATCTCTGCCGGAGGCAATATCATGTATATAGTGGCAGGCAGAGTGCAGGATTAAAAAAAATCTAGATTTTTTTTCGCTTCACCCAACCTTTTTGAAAGCTCGAGTCGTGACAGGGGAAAGTTTGCCAAAATGCGCAATTGGTAGGCTCGTTGACCTCTAACATAATTTCACTAATTACAATGAAACGACTCCTTCTTTACCTCTTTTTAGGTATCGGTATGAGCCTCGGCACCTTTGCCCAGGGCATACAGCTATCTGGTAATGTGATCGATTTTAACAATCAGCCGATTGATAATTTTCCGGTCTATTATTTTGCCTATGATTCAGCTACTGGCAATATTGACTCAGGTATGGTGGCAACTGATCCCAGTGGTAACTACAGTGCCTTTTTATCAGTAGTACCTTCCCCTAGCGCTTCGGTAGATTTGTTTTGGCAGGACTGTAACACCTTTCAGGGTGCTACCTTCAGTGGTCAAGCTACCATCGTGCAAAACATCCAAACTTGTGGCGTCCCTTGTAACGCCAGCTTTAGTTTTAGCCCTTCTGCCTTAAACCCCAATATGTACTCGTTCTGGGCCTTTGCTCCTAGTGGTGGTACTTACACTTGGGATTTTGGTGATGGTAGTACGGGTTCAGGTCCTCAAACATCTCATACCTACAACTCGGCCGGGCCGATTACAGTTTGTCTATTCTATGATGATGGCAACGGCTGTACAGACACCGTTTGTCAAACGATTGTTATCGGTGGTCAATCCAGCAATTGCGACGCAAGCTTTACTGCTTCTCCAGTACAGGGTACAAACTCTGTTGCGCTTAGTCCAGTTAAC